>JBJMLZ010000026.1:0-12110 GCA_045805035.1 Bacteriovoracaceae bacterium | reverse complement strand
TGAAGTCGATCGCTTCATCCACGTCCGCAAGTGCCTCGGTCATGGTCTTCCCTGCTTCATAAATCATGATTGCAGAGAGCTCATTTCTCTTCATGAGCATCATGTCCGCTGCTTTCAGCATGACTGCCACCCGCGCGAGCGCGTGAGTTCCTTTACCCCATGAACCGCTTGAGAGGGCCTTCTCGAGGCGCTCGACTTCTTGGATCGCTTCTTCTTTTGTATTGGCCTTATAGGTTCCGACGAGAAGCTCAGGACGTGAGCTGCAATGAACTTTCACATCTTTTGACTGAGCAAACTCAGCTTGTTTTGATTGAAGCTTTTGATCGAGATGAATCAATGCTTTTTCAAGCGAGGCCAGTTCGTGAGGAACAAACAAGCGAAGTGGACGCGCGGGAGTAAAATCACCTTTGGCCTCCTTGATGAAACTATCAAAAACGATTTTCCCGGCCTTTTTCTTTTCAATGTGAACTTCCACCGGAGAAATAAGGCCCGAGGCCTTCTGGTGCGAGCGCATGATCGAAAGAACACCCACCTGCGAAGAGTTTTCCATGATTCTGCGAACGAGATACGCCATACCCACGAGGAGATTTCCAATAGGCATGTAGTTTCTGGTCGGCCACCCCATCTTCGCCAGACCATGTGAGAGAGCTTCATAAGTCATGTGAAGACACTGGTGCTCGATCACCGGAGCTTTCGGGAAGCGAAGACTCCTCAGGGCCTCAACAAAGGCATGGTCCTGAAGATTGTGGGAAGCAATCGCGAGCTGCAAATGATCGTGATTTTCGAGCGTGAGATAAGCAAGCTGACGGAAGTGAATGTCAGACTCTTCCTTGTTCAGGAATTGCGGCGGAATAAACTGGTGGGCCTCGCCCTCAATGGTTTCCGCGTCCCAATAAGCACCCTTCACGAGACGAATTGGCATGCGGAGTTTTCTTTTCTTTGCCACTTCGATGACATCGCGCAGGTGATTGGCACCATCGCGAAGATACGCCTGAACCACGATACCGGTCTGGGCGTAGTCTTTCAGCTCCGGCATCTCAAGAAGGCACTTTTCATAAATCCGGAGAACGAGATCACGGTAGTGATAGTGTTCAGCATCGATATTCACGAACACTTCTTCTTTTTGTGCTTCCAGAAGAATGCGCTTAAGTCTTGGAGCAACTTTCATGTAAGTCGCCATGAAGGCCTGCGGACGGAAATCGTGAGAAAGGGCAGAAACCTTGATTGAGACGTGAGCGTTGAGAATTCCTGCGGAGTTTTTCTCACCACGAGGAACGTGTTCTTTCATCCCATGGATGAGCTGAAGAACTTTTTCAAAATACTCATCCGCCTCACGGGCAGAAACCACGAGTTCGCCGAGCTGATCGAGCGTGCACTGGCGGTTACTGGCGCGAAGATCGCGGAGAGTTTTATGGGAAGTCTTGATGCTTTCACCGGCGATGAATCTCTTCGCCATCTTTCGCACGAGAAAACGTACGACGGTCGCGAGGAGTTTTGCCGGAAGGAATGAAGCAATCTGGAGTGCGAGTCCCATGGCAAAAGTAATATGGAACGGGAGAGGCCTTGAGCCGCGCTTTTTATTGTGAGCAATGGCATCGTTGTCTTCACGAAGGCGACGAAGGCTCTCAAGAAGATTTCTCTTTACCTCTTCCCCTGATTTATCGTGATCAAGCGAAGGAAGGAGAGCGAGGAACTTCAGAAGGTGAACGCGGATGAGATCGAACTGAGCAGTGAGAGAAAGGCCATAATCGGAAACTTTCTCAAAAGCAGACGGACGATATTCTGCGGTTTTTCTCACGAGCTGATTGAGAATCCCCTTCGCCTCCGAATTTACGTCTTCCCACTGAGTGGTATTCCAGAACCTCGGAAGATGATTTTTATGAGTGACCCACTCGATCTCAGTCGGAAACTGCGCCGGAGAGATCGTCGTGATTTTTTCGACGTGATCTTTCAGCTTGAACATGAGCTTGTCGACTTCGTCAGACATCGGAAGCGGATTCACTTCATGAAGCTTCATGAGCGCAAGCTCGCGCGAAAGACGGCGAGTTCCGATATAAAGCGTTCTTTCCTGAACCCGAACTGCGGCAAGGAATGGATAAGCATCAATCACAACTTCACGGCGGAAACTTCCCGATCTTTCCGAAAGAGCGAATTCAATCAGCTCCTGAAACTCAGCCCGGAGCTTCTGGCCTTCAAAAATCTGATCCTGGAATTCTTCGTAATAGGAAATTTGCCACTCTTCCGAAACCACGCGCTTAATAACAACAGGGAACCCTGAACTCTTCACAAAACCTCCGGAAATGAATCCTCACAATTTACCACAGAATTTGACTCCTTTAGAACGGGGGTTCTACAATATTCTCAATGCATAGATACTTTTTATTCACGCTGATATTTGTGGCCGCGAGCTCGGTAGCTTCGACCTACAACCAGGCCGATCTCACCGCCCTCGCAACCGAAGGCTCCTATCAGGAATTTCTGGATCACGCCCTCGACATTCGCCCCTCTGAACGCGGGGAGGAATGGCGCAAAATGGTCACAAAGATGGCGCTCGCCTTTGCCAAGGCCACGCTGAATGAAAACCCGATTCCGCGGAAGAATTTCCGGAAAACCGAGGAACTTTATCACTGGCCTTCACTTCGCCATGATGATGTTTTCCGCGCCCGACGGACTGAAATAGGTGTGCGCTACCTTCGCCAGTGTACTCAGACCGATCCCCCATGCTGGAGTGACCTCACTGCTTTCTGGAAAGAAGACTCAAGTGACCCGGACATGGCAGTGAGTCTGGCGGAAATGGTGAAAGACAGAAAAGACTCGCCCTACTCCCTTTGGACACTTCTTGAACGGCCGCTGCGGACTCCTTTCAGCGAGTTTTACTGTAAAAAGCCGTTCGTGATGGACGCTTTGTGGGAAAAACTTGGGCTTGATTACCTGAAACTGAATGTGGAAGGAAATTTTCTCACCCAAATTGAGGAAACCATCCACGCAGACTGCCTTCCTACACTGGCATCAGAGGCCAAGGCCCGTGTCTATGGGCCGAAATCCGACAACGATCGCGAGCTCGCGTTTGAAATTCTCCGCGTGACCGGAAAGGCCGACCAAAAACTTCAGGATTTTTTCTACACGCTTTATCTTCTGGAGCATCCATCTCAGGGTGAGGTCATGAACCTCGCCTGGAACGCCATGAGTGCCATGGGACATTCCGCGGACCGACGAGAGGCGGTGATGGAGGAGATGAAAAAACTCGATCCCCTTCCGGATGCGATCATGGGTTCGCTGGATATTTCCAAAAGAAGAGCGGTTCTCCGGCACTTCAAGACACATTTTCCTGAGTATTTCGACTTCTATGCCAGTCAGTGCCTCGCCTATTACGGTGGCGAAAAGAAGTTTTCCAAAGGCAATCCTACGATGAAGTGCCAGGATCTCATGAACTCGGATCTTGCGAGTGAACTTCTTCCTGAATCCCGCATTACTCAGTTCAAGAACGTCAAAAAGATCTAAAAAAAAGGCCCACCGAAGTGGGCCCTCTTTTCATTTGAATCTTAGTGAAGATTATTTCAAGTGATTTGAAACGAGTTTAGTCATTTCAAACATAGTCACTTGCTTCTTGCCACCGAAAACTGCTTTGAGTTTGTCGTCGGCATTGATAGCGCGGCGGTTTTTAGCGTCTTGAAGATTGTTCTTCTTGATGTAGGCCCATACTTTCTTCATCACTTCAGTGCGAGGAAGAGCAGAAGCGCCAACGATCATAGCGAGTTCAGTAGAAGGATTAAGCGGCTTCATGAAAGCTGCGTTTGGCTTACGAGCAGATTTTACTTTCTTAGGAGTAGCAGTCTTCTTCATAGCTGTCTTAGTTGTAGTTTTCTTCGCAGTTGCTGTTTTAGCGGTAGCTTTTTTAGCCGTCGCTGTCTTGGCAGTTGCTTTTTTAGCTGTCGCTTTCTTTGCAGTCGTCTTCTTGGCCATAAATTCCTCCGTCAAGGTTGGGAACAATTCCCGTTTGTTATAAAACTTTCACCCATTCAATAATATTGTTCGATACGCCGAAGGCCTTGCCGGTTCTCTTGTAACCGTGACTTTCGTTCAAAGCGATCATGCGGAAGTTATCCACGGGACAGTAATTGACGACCCGGGTGATATGCATTTTCTTCGCTTCTTCTTCGTAGAAATTTTTGATCTGGTGGGAAAATCCGTTGCCCTGAAAGGCCATCTTGATCGGAGTGTTCTTGGTGAAAAGAGTGTCTCCATCTTTCTTCATGAGAACAGCTGCGACGATTTCTTCATCGGTCATAACAGAGATAAGTTTCCAGCCGGTTTTGACTTCCTTCTTGATATTCTCAAGGGACCAGGAAAAGTCCTGAGTATCGGTGAAGGCCTGGATGTCGAATTTGGAGAGATTGACGACCTCTTCCTCTTTCTTCGCTTCCCTGAAAACCAGCTCTTTAATTTCGTCCATTATTCTCTCGGATAAAAATTGTCTTAATGACTTACCCGCAATTGTAGCGAGAAAAAAAAGAGTCTCGCAAACCTTTTTTTCCTAAGAAATCCTCTAGGACTCCGGGATGAAATTGAGTTCGTCTTCGTGGAAGACCTCAACTCCCCTCTCATGGAGCTCATGAAAGAGCGCACGTTCTTCCTCAGACGAGAAGGGTGCATCGACATAGACAGTGAGATCGTCCACATCAATGAGTTCGGGAGCACGGACATTGTGATAAAGGAGAGAAATTTCTTTGGAGGATAAAAAGGCCTTTATTTCCCGAACTTTATCAGCAAGTTTCAGCAAACGGAAAGGACCTTTATCGCTTGAATAAACATAACTTTGCGAAGGATTTTTGAATGGCCACGCACGCACCCAGCGAAAGATCGATTGAAAAAGAGCTTCTTCATCTGGTCCCCAACCTTCAAAGGCCATTTCAGAATTCCGGTCACGAAGATAGGCCTCACACTCTCTTAGAGTGAGCTGATCGAGAACAGAAATCTTCTTTCCAATCAAAAGACCGGCCATAGACTCGAGCACGAGAATGTGAAACTCGTTGAGTGAGCCGGAAAACGACAAATTTTTGACGGAATTTTGATCTCCCTCAAGCTCCATCCACATGAGAATTCCGGTGCCGGGAAACTTCCGCATGTTCGGAAGAATCTCTTTCTTCAAAAAGCGCGGCGTCTCGAGAATTTTTTTTGCCCGCGAAGAATTCACCTTCACCATCACTATCTCCTGTCGTTAAGATGGAACTGTAACATGAAATTACCAAAAGAGCTTCGGGACAAATCAGAATGGGTTCTTGTGGGGCCGATGGGCCCTGAGCTTCCCGAAAAATTTTATGACTGCCCGGTCATGGCAGTCGATGGCGGCGCCAACTGGGCCGCAAAACCGAACGTGTGGATCGGAGACTCTGACTCATACAAAGAAACTCCCTCTACTGCGGCGATCATGAAACTTCCGGCAGAAAAAGACGCTTCGGATTTTTCACTCGCCTTGAAACTTTTTGATCAGCAAAAGCGCTATAAGTTTCACCTCTGGGGATTTTCCGGAGGAAGAAAAGATCACGAGCTTTTCGTCTGGGGTGAGGCCCTTTCTTTTGTGGATCAGCATCCGGAATGCCACCTGGTTCTCTACGGAAACGAGGGACGAATTGAAACGCACTTCCTTGGATCAGGTCACTGGCGCTTTGAGCATCAGGGACTTTTTTCACTCGGCTGCATGAGAAAAATCCGGGTGAAGCTCACCGGAGATGTGAAGTATCAGATCAAAACGGAATCCTGGCTTCCACCACTTTCGAGCTGGGGACTATCCAACGTTGGTTCCGGCGAAATTATCCTCGAAAACGAGGGCCCTGCCTTCGTGCATTTTCCGGCGGACGAATGAAAGACACCAGAGTTCCCTACCTCGATATTCTTCGCGCCGTCGCAGTCATCTGGATGATTATTTTCCACGCGACTTATGACATGCGGATGTTCAACTACAATCACATCGATTTCGGTGATGGTTTCTGGTACGCCTTTCCGCGTGTGATTGCGGGAACGTTCCTCTTTTGTGTGGGAATTGCGCTCAACTACACGCACGCCGGAAAAGTTTCGACGAAGGCCATTATCAAACGCCTGAAGAAGCTTGGGCTTGCCGCTCTGGCAGTCAGCATCGGCACTTATTTTTTCAATCAGAGTCAGTGGGTTTTCTTCGGCACACTTCACTGCATTCTTGCCGGAAGTCTTCTCGGTGCGTTTTTTGTTCACCGAAGACGCGCGGCCCTGATTGTGATGCTGATGATTATGGTGCTCCAGTATGTCGTGGGTTTCGACATTAAATGGGTCTCAAGTATCATACAGAAGCCCTCGATGGACTTTATCCCGATTTATCCCTGGTTCTGGGTCGTTCTCATGGGAATTCTTGTGGGCCCTTATCTGTCAAGATCGGCCATTCTGATGAGGATGAAAACACCGAAGTTTTTTGATTTTCTGGGGCGTCATTCTCTCGCGATTTACCTTCTTCATCAGCCTCTTCTTTTCGGGGCCCTTTTTCTCTACCAATACCTCACTAAACGATGATAAAAATGGATCTCAGAGAGGATCCATGAATTCAGTTGTTGCTGCTTACCGGAAGGTTGAGCTTTTCTTCGGAAATGTGAAGTTCGCCGTTGTCGTTATCCTTCTTTTTGCTGTCTCTCTCACCTTCGGGACATTCATGGAGTCGTATCACGGTACGGAATATGCGAATCGACTCGTGTATAAATCCTGGTGGTTCATGGGTCTCCAGTTCACGATGTTTCTTTCGATTCTTTTTGCGACTCTCATTCGTCTTCCGCCAAAAAAACATCTCTACGGTTTTTACGTCATTCACTCAGGTCTCATCATTCTTTTTCTTGGTTCCTACATCACTTACGAAGGTGGGATTGACGGCACTGTAACGCTCACACCGAATCTTCCTTCGCGACAGGTGGTTCTGAATGTCGACGAGATGAAGATTCAATTCCCTTCTCGTGGCAAAGAAGTCACGGTTGACCTTCCTTATGGTGCGGGAGAAAAAAACCTGAAGCTTGATTATGAAAACATTAAGCTCGGTCGCTTCCTTCCCTTTGCAAAGGAAACACTTGAATGGGTGCCGGTGAAGATCAAAGATCCGGGGCAGACTTCTTCGCGCTACAGGCTGTTCAATGACAACTTTGGCGAAGAGATCACACTTACTCTTCATCCGATGTCAGACTTCAACAACACAATCCAACTCGGGCCCCTGAACGTTCATTACATGCCGGCGTCGATCGCGGCCTGTTTTGGCTCTCAGGAAAAACACGGTCTCATCGTATGGAATGGTGAGAATCGCGGCTGTGTCGCGCCAACTGAAGCCGAGATGAGAAGAAAAAAATCTTCTACCGGAAAAGAAATCGTGGTGGTGAAGTTTGAAGGAAGAGAGATCGCCTTCATTCCGGACATGTCACCCCTTCCTTTGAACACAGAACTGAATCTTGATGAAAATTCGCCTTACCGGATTTTCAGCCGGAAGCTTTTTGAGAAGACTCCGCACTTATTCCTCTTCGGTGCCAAGGCCGCATTCTTTGACAAGAACGAATCGAAATGGAAACTCGGTGACGTCACCAAAGAAAAAGCACTCGAGCTGCCCTGGATGGGATTCAAGGTTCTCCTCCTTGAAACTCACGACGACACTTATCCGGTCATGCGCCCAAGCTACGTCGTTCCCGTTCAGGATAATGGGCAGGTCATCGAAGGTGACAAGAAAGCGATTGAAGTCATCGTCGGTGATCAGACTTTCTGGGTGAGATCCGGTGAACCAGTGGCATTCAATCACAACGGCGAAAAAATTACGTTTGATCTCGGAAAGAAAACGATCACGCTTCCTTACGAGATTGTTCTCGATCAATTCAAGATGGATACTGATCCAGGGACACAAACACCTGCTTCGTTTGAAAGCTATGTCACATTGTTCAAAGGCAATGAAGGCAATGAAAAGCATCACATCTTCATGAACCACCCTTTGAAATATAAAAACTTTACCTTTTACCAGGCGTCCTATTTTCAGAGTCAGGAAGGGCCATATGGCAGCGTACTCTCTGTGAATTTTGATCCGGGTCGTCCGTGGAAGTATCTTGGCTCGCTCCTGCTTGTGTTCGGGAGCATTTGGCACTATGTCTTACGAAGAAAACGGCTAAAGGCCGGAGGCGCCCATGCGTAATTTGATTATCCTTCTCACTTTTCTTTTTTCCTTCTCCTCATTCGCGCAAGGACCGATGGGTTTTTGTTCCGATGATCTGGAAACGTTTCCGGTTCTTGCTCAGGGACGGGAAAAGCCGCTTTATGTCCTCGCCAATGACAGCATCCGCTTCATTACGGGTGAAAGAAAAGTCGGAGATCTTTCTGCGGTTGAGGCATTCTGTAAATTGTCTCTCAAAGTTTTCGGGATGCCGCTTGAGCTTCCGGTGAACGTGAAAGTGGATCACGTTGACGTGAGAAAGTTTCTTGGCATGGATGAAAATGCGCACTCTATTCCGGTGAATGAACTCATGAAAAAGAGTGATCTCATGGAAGGAGAACTCAGGACAAGAAAGGAAAACAACGCTTTCAGGAAAGAGCTGACGAAAGTCATGGGACGCCTTCGCACTTACGAGGCCGTGACTGCCGGTCAGGCGTGGACGGTGCCAGTGGTTCAAGGGGATAAACTTGAGTTTCTCCCCCTTGCAGATTTTTTATCTGAGGACCGCGTGATGTCAGCACAAGGAAGCGGGAATCCGGTTGCGACCCTGATGGAGAAGGCCAAGAGTGACTACATCAAAATAAAGGGCGATCGCTATCTTCTTGAGCTTAAGTATTTCAAGCTGAATCTTTTTTTATGGGCAATGATTCTTTCGCTCCTTGCGATCTTTGCCTTTGTTCTCACCAAGAATCGTACGTTCGGAACCGTCCTCACGGTTTCTACCATTCTTGTACAGATCTCGGCGATGACGATGAGAATTCTTATCTCCGGGCGCGCGCCGGTGACGAATATGTATGAGACAGTCATGTTCTCAGGCTTCGGTGCTCTTGTGATCGCATCCATCATTACGATCTACCGGAAAGAAATCGCATTTGTGATCGCGGGCCTGGCCTACAACGTTCTTTGCTTAATGATGATGAAATTTGCCAACGGCATGCTTGATCCGGGAATCTCACCACTGGTGCCGGTCCTTCGTGATAACTTCTGGCTCTCCACTCACGTAACGACCGTGATTCTTTCGTATGCGGCACTGGCCCTGTCATGGCTTCTTGCGAACTCTGTTCTTATCCGCACTGCTCTCGGTAAAATCACGCCGGAAGAACATCGCTACCAGGTTGACCTCACTTACACTTGTATCAAGTTTGGTGTGGTTCTTCTTTCTGGCGGAGTGATCCTGGGTGGTGTGTGGGCGGACTATTCCTGGGGGCGTTTCTGGGGATGGGATCCGAAAGAAACATGGTCGCTCATTGTTCTTCTCGTTTACCTGGCGATCCTTCACGGAAAATATTCTTCGTGGATTCCGCCGAGAAGATTTATCCCACTCGTCGCGGGTGCATTCATGAGTGTCATGATGGCGTGGTTCGGAGTGAATTACATTCTCGCCACCGGTCTTCACTCTTACGGATTTTCTGAAGGTGGAGCGATCTTCCTCGGAAGTTTTTTCCTTCTCCAGATTGCGCTTCTTATCGTGACTCAAATCCGGACCAGGCAGGCGGCATAATGCTGAAGCAGGTCTGGGCCTATCTCAAAGTGAGAAAGAAGTTCTGGCTCCTTCCTATCATTGCGGCCTTTTTGGTTCTCGGGGCCCTCTTACTTGTGAGTCCTTCGAATCCATATGCGCCGTTCATCTACACATTCTTTTAGATGAAAGGGGCCTGGGTCCTTGGCATTTCCTGCTACTACCACGACAGTGCAGCAGCGCTGATCCGGGACGGTGAAATTGTCGGAGCGGCCCAGGAAGAAAGATTCGCCCGAAAAAAACACTATGCGGGTTTCCCTTCTCAATCAGTGAAATTTCTCCTGAAAGACAATGGAATCAGTCTCTCCGATGTCCAGTCAGTCGTTTACTATGAAAAACCTTTTGTGACTTTCGAAAGGATTCTGGAAACGCATCTGAACTACGCCCCTTTCGGGTTCATGACTTTTTTAAAGTCGATGCCTTTATGGATCAAAGAAAAACTCTTCCTGGAAAGAGACATCCTGAAAAAGCTGAAAGAAATTGATTCATCCGCGACCCCGACCATCAGTTACTCGGAACACCATCTCTCGCACGCAGCGGGAGCTTTTTATCCTTCGCCTTTCGAAGAGGCCTCGATTCTTTGTGTGGACGGTGTGGGTGAATGGGCCACCACTTCCGCGTGGACGGGCCATGGAAAAGCAATCTGGCCCTTATGGGAAATTCATTTCCCGCATTCACTGGGACTTTTTTATTCCGCGATCACCGCCTATCTTGGTTTCAAGGTGAACTCCGGTGAATACAAAGTCATGGGCCTTGCTCCCTACGGTTCTCCGAAATATGCCAATCTCATGCTGAAAGAACTCGTTCATCTTCACGATGACGGTTCTTACTCACTCAACATGGAATACTTTGAGTATGGCCACAAGATGAGAATGTCGGGAGAGAAACTGGAAAAGCTCCTGGGAAGACCGGCGAGAAAACCCGAAACTCTCATGGATGATTTTCACATGGATGTAGCGAGTTCTCTCCAATTCGTTCTCGAGAAGGCCCTCCTTCACGTGACTACTCACCTTTATCGCCGGACCGGTCACAAGAATCTTTGTCTCTCCGGTGGAGTAGCGCTCAACTGTGTCGCCAATTCCAAGATTCTTCAGAAGTCGGGATTTGATAATGTATGGATTCAGCCCGCTGCAGGCGACGCAGGAAGCGCACTCGGTGCTGCTCTCGCTTATTGGCATCTTCATCTAAAAAAAGAACGGAAAGTTTCTCCACTCGATTCTCAGAAAGGAAGTCTTCTTGGTCCGGCATATACGAATGAAGAAATTGAACTCTTTCTCAGGGAAAATAAAGTCCCTTATCAAAAACTTTCTGATGCAGAACTCATGGAGAAAACCTGTGCGTCTCTTGCGAACGGAAAGATTGTCGGATGGTTTCAGGGAAAAATGGAATATGGGCCGCGGGCGCTTGGTTCGCGAAGTATTTTAGCGGATGCGAGAGTCAAAGATCTTCAGAAGACCATGAACATGAAGATCAAGTTCCGCGAGTCCTTCCGGCCATTCGCTCCGCTGGTTCTGGAAGAAGATACGGAAGCCGTTTTCAAGTGGAAGACTGCCAGTCCCTACATGCTCTTTGTGGCGGATGTGAATGAGGAATTGCGAAAGAGTATCACTGCCGAAGAAGAAAAACTCTTCGGGATCGATAAGCTCAATATTGTCCGCTCACAGTATCCGGCGATCACCCATATCGATTATTCAGCAAGACTTCAGACCGTGGGTAAAGAAAGACACCCGAGACTTTACGAGCTTCTCTCTACGTTTAAAAAGAAAACCGGTCACGCGGTCCTGGTGAATACATCCTTTAACGTTCGCGGCGAGCCTATCGTGATGAATCCGGAAGATGCTTACCGATGCTTCCGAAGAACTGATATTGATGTTCTCGTGATGGAAAACATTGTTGTCGAAAAAAATAATCTTCCTGAGTTCAAGGATTCTGACTGGAGGAGCGAATTTGAGCTGGACTGAATTTAAATCAAAACACTTTTTTTCGGTGAACCTCGGGATCGTTGCCTCGATTATCTTGTGGCAGGTGCGGAAAGATCTTTCTTACCACTGGCCAATTGCTCTTTGGGTGATGGCAGGGTTTATGATTCCATCATTGCGAACTTTTGAACGTAAGGCGATGCTCACAATTGGCAAAGTGAACGGCACTATTCTCTTATCTGTTTTTTATTTTCTCTTCTTCACACCGTTTTCATTCATCTATCGCTGGAAGTTCAGGCATCCCAGTTTCAAGAAGCTTGATTCATGTTTTATTGTGAAAGATTCGATTTCGGATTTCGACCGGCCATTTTAAGCGCCGTCTTCGGCTCCTGCCTCCCGACGGCATACCGGTCCCGCAAGCTACGCTTGCTTCCTGACCATAAAAAAAAGGCCCCGCCGAAGCGGGGCCTTCCAT
>JBJMLZ010000025.1:0-11556 GCA_045805035.1 Bacteriovoracaceae bacterium | reverse complement strand
AGATTGCGGAGCAACTTTTCAGACATACATTTTCAAACTGAATCCACAAATCATTGTGAATGACGGTGTCACTCTCAAGGGTGAATTCTCTTCCGGTTACCTGCGCGGAGGATTTGCTGGTGACAATGCCAGCAACGGCCTGAACAACACTGGTGGCGCTTATTTCTTCGCTTCACCTGCTCAGCGTTCTGCCCTGAACGTAAACCAGATGTACATGGAGCTCTACGCAGACACTGCGCTGATTCGCATCGGTCGTATCGCCCGTGGATACGGGATGGGAATTGCCTTCGATGCGGGTACGGATGCGTGGGATCGTTTCTTCACCATGTATGACGGTATTGATGCTGAGATGAAGATCGGAAATTTCAGCGTGACTCCGTACTACGCAAAAATTTCTTCTTACGATAATAATTCTGCAGGCACCGGTCATAACAATGGCGCTCGTCCTGCCGGCGGTTGGGATGTTCGTGAAACGGGTATCACCGCCAAGTATGATAACAAGGCCCGCGATCTCGTCGTGAGCGTTCTTTACGCAAAAAGATTCTCGGAGGCGAAGAGTTCACTTTATAACATCAACACCGATACAACCGGTGCTGCGAACGGCGATCTCAACAGCCCCACCGCTCTCGGAAAAACCAACGTCACTGTCATCGAGCCTTACGTCTCCAAGAAATGGAACAAGTTCAAAGTTTCTGCGGAGGGTTCTCTTCAGTCCGGTGATTACGGCAAGGTTGATCCATCAAGCGGAAACAATACGAAACTTGCGGCCAGTGCTTACGTGGGAGAACTCAAGTACGAACTGAATCCGAAGTGGGATATCGGGGCCAACCTCGGACAAGTGAGTGGTGATAAAGCTGGTTCCGGAAAGTTTGAGGCAATGTATCTTCACCCAAACTATCACATCGCTGATCTCATGTTCCGTTACAACTACCAGGCATTCAATCAGGGCGGAGCTTCGGTCTTCGATTCATCCATCACAAATGCGCGCTACTGGACTCTCTACACGAATTACAAAACTGACAAGTGGACCTGGAAAGGTGCTTTCGTGATGGCAAACGCGATGGAAACTGCCAAAGCGGGAACGCGTTCTTTCCACCATGAAGAGCGCTACATGTTCAATGCCAACCAAAATCAGAAGAAAGACTACGGTTATGAATTTGACCTTGGCTTTGATTACCGTTGGAACCCGAACGTTATCATCAGCGGCTACTATGGTTACTGGAAAGTTGGTGATTACTACTCGTACACCAACACTTCAACCAAACTCGGCCTTGTGAATGTTCACGGTGGCGGTTTGAGAGCGACACTGGAATTCTAAGCACAAATAAAAAAGGGCCCTTTCGGGCCCTTTTTTTTTTCAATTCAAATTAACGGAAAGTCGGATAGCCGTAGGCCTGTGGCATGTAACCACCCATCTGGCCCGGCATACCTTGTTGCATGTAAGGCATCTGACCATACATTTGTCCGTATGGTGATGTACCTAAACCTGCCTGGCCGAACATTTGTCCACCCATCATCTGGTTACCATACATTGGTTGCTGACCATACATCGGTTGCTGCATTCCCATCATGCCTTGCTGCTGTCCCATCGCAAGCCAGTTCATTCCGACCTGGCCATATTGTGGTTGAGACATGCCCATGTAGTTTTGTCCGGACGTTCCCTGGAAACCAAAGCCAGCATTGAATCCTGCCTGGCCCATCCACGATGAATTCTGCCCATACATGTTTGCGTATGGATTCTGCTGCATGTTCATCATCGTCTGATTGCCGTAAGGCTGAGTCTGGTTCATTAACCACGGTGGCATCATCGATTGTTGGTTTGCTGCGGCCTGCGCGTTCGGATCATCTGAGCGTGGGGCAGGTACAGTTGAGTCCTGAGCAGGAGCTGCCGGAGGCGCTTCACCGTTTTGTTTTGCTACGTAAACGCGGCCTTCTTGTTCCATCGCTGCATACTGCTGGGCCTTCTGATCATATTCGGCCGCGCGCTGCTGATCGATTTGATTGTAGTGCTGAAGTGATGCCTGCAACTCCTGAATCCGTTGCATAGAATCCTGCATACACTTCTGCGTGTTGCGGAAGTAACGATAGCAGTACCCGCCTGGCTGGATGCGAGCGTATTCGCTCTGAATTTCCTGGGTATAGTTCTGTGTGCGTTTATCGATGTTGCCTCTCATTGCGTTGGCGAGATCTTTGTACGCCTGAGAAGTTCCTGTCGTTACACCGGTACGAATGTCATAGTTCTCGCGGGCAGTGGCGACTTGTTCAGTGAGCTTGCCTTTGGCGAGTGCAATGCTTTCCATTGCCATGTCAGGAGTAAAAGTCTTGCCGCTGACTTGCGTACCGACTTTAATTGTCGCACCAATGGCAATGCGGATGCCTTCCATTTTTTCGGCGGATTCAAACTTGCCGCTGGCAAGAAGCTTTTCAACAGTTGCTTTCTGGAAGAAGGGAGCTTTCGCATAAGACTCGAGCTCGGCCTGAAGACTCTTCAGGCGCGCTTTAGCGTTCTGAAGTTCAGTGCCTTCAAGACTTGAGAGACTGTTGAAGATATCTGAAATTTCTTTTCTCTTCGGATCGATAATGTAGCGCTCGAAATCCGCGATGACTTTCCAGTCATCATCAGAGATGTCATCAAATTTTCCGTCCGCGATGAGCTTGGCCACACGCTGGGCAGACTGTTTAATGAGATTATCTCTCACGTCACCGAGTGTGCTCACATAGCTGTCGTAACGGTCAAGGAAGTCAGCGACACGCTGGTACTGGTTAGCAGGACAGTTGCGAAGCTCCTGCGCTTCCTGATCGAGGCGCTGAGTTTCAAGATCGCTGCTTGAGTAAACCATCGTGATGGTTGGATGAATGGTTTCGTAAACATCACACTTATTCACACGATCAAGTGCGAAGCGTGGATCAACTTGTGAAGAAACCGGGCCGTGAGACTGGAAAAGAAGTCTTCCACTCTCCTGAAGACCCGAGAAAGATTCCTGTACTGATTGTTTGTAGATGGCGGAAGTGTTGACGTTTCTGTCCGCGCCCACAACACCAGAAGCCTCAAGACATGACTGGAAACCTTGAATGTCATTCGAGAAAGGTTTCATGTCAAAGCGCGGGAACTGACCATCCATGCGCGCGACACGGTAACACTTCTTGTCGCCGGCATTCGTAATTTCCGCCGGACAAGTTTCACCTTCTTTAAATTTTACTTCTACTGCGTATACTTTCTTTCCATCAATCTCAGACTGATTGAGCGTCCACTGAAGCATGGAATTACAGTTCCCGATCATTTTCGCGGAAGAAGAAATTCGGAGCGTCCCGGAAGCCGGATCGTGATTGATATCAAGGCGACCGTCTTTCTGAAGAAGTAGGCCGGTGAGATATTTCAGTGGCAGTGAAGTTTGTTTTTCTTCCGTACACTTTGTATCGGTCTCAGAAGTTCTCACCGCCGTTGTTGAAACTCCGGTGGTCGATGGAGTAGTTGGTGATGGCGATGAAGTTGGTGCAGATGGAAGGTCGTTCTGGTACTTCTCAAGCGTATCAAGAAGTCCTTGTGCGGATGCCGGCACGGCAATAAGAGACAGCACGACCAGTGTGAACATTTTCATAATGATCCTCAAGCGAAGGTTCAGTCTTCAGCGACTGTTCGGAGTAAGGACCTGAAAACTTGAGAAATTACATGATGGTATAGGGGTCTACGTCGATTTTATAAGAGACGGAGGCCATGCTTTTGTAATTCATCTCAAACGATTTCAGAAGGTTGTGAAGTTGGGAGAGATCTTGTGATTTCAGGAGCACAGACCAAGTGAATTGGTTGGATTTCTTTTCAATATGGGCGGGACGCGGGCCCAGAACCAGGACATCTTTGAAATGGTCTTTCACCAGTTGTCTCACCATCGGCCCGACATTTTCAGAAACGTGTTGAATAAGCCGTTCCTGAAAGCGCGAGGAAAAGTGAATGAGGGCGAGTCTCTTATAAGGTGGGCAATCACACAGCTCACGGATCTTGAGTTCGCTTTCATAGAACTCATGAAACGAATGATTCTTCACCATGTGAAAAAGAGAACTCTCCGGATTCAGCGTCTGAATCAAAACTTTTCCGTCGCGCGAATATCTTCCCGCGCGGCCCGAGACCTGCGTGAGTGTCTGATAAACTCTTTCCTGCGAGCGAAAATCAGGAAAGTTCAGCTGACTATCGATCCCCAGAATAAGCACGAGTTTTACTTTCTCAAAGTTATGGCCCTTGGAAAGCATCTGGGTTCCCACCATGATGTCGATCTTCCCTTTGTGGAAATCGTCGAGTCTCTGTTCTAGTTGCGTGAAGGTTTTGATTTCTTCACGGTCAAAGCGCTCAATTTTTTTCTCGGGGAAAATTTTCTGAAGAACTTCCTGCACTCTTTCGGTGCCGAAACCTTTCTGCATCAATGTCATTGAGCCGCATTCCGGACACTGCGAAGGCACGGCATCCTTATATTCGCAGTGATTGCAGGCGAGAATATTTTTTCTTTTGTAGTAACGAAGGGTCACGGAACAGTTTGGACAGTTGAACTGATGTCCACAAGCGCGGCACTGAATGTAATTGGAAAATCCCAGGCGATTGACGAAGACCAGGACCTGATCACCTTTTGCCAGTGAACTTTTTATCGTTTCGACTGATGTGCGCACAAGCGGCCAGGTATCATCTTCCTTGGCGGTCTTGTCTCTGGCATCCACCAGTTCAATTTCCGGAAGGTAAGCGTCGCCCGCTCTTTCCTTCATCTCAAAAAGCTTTCCTTTCGATTGAGCGGAGTGAAATTGCGAATAGCTTTCAATACTCGGTGTCGCCGATCCCATGACCAGAGGTATGCCGAGAAGCTGGGCTTTTTTGGAGGCCACATCACGCGCATTATAGGGACAACGGTCGTCCTGCTTGAAAGATGAATCATGTTCTTCATCAATCACGATGAGACCGAGATTTTTCAGCGGAATAAAAACGGAACTCCTCACCCCAAGGAGAAGACAAGGCCTGTCGAGCGATCGCGCCATCTGCCAGATCTGATATTTTTGGGAATCAGAAAGCTCGGAGTGATAGGAATAAATCGGTGCGGAAATATATTTCGCGAACGTAGAGATGAATTGCGGAGTGAGATTGATTTCGGGAAGAAGAAACAACACCGACTTCCCTTCCGCAAGAGTTGCGCGGATAAGATCGAGATAAACAATCGTCTTCCCGCTTCCGGTCACGCCATGAATGAGTGAACGCCCATAATGATTGAGTCCTTCGCGAATTTTCTCGATGACATTTTGCTGTACGGGATTCGGAACAAACTCGAGTTCCTTGCCTTCGCCCTGGACAAAATCCAGTGGCCTCGGGCGCTTCAGATGATTGGGAAGGCAATCAAAAATGAGCTGGCCAATGCTGTAGTGATAGTAACCTGCCATCCATTCGAAAAGTTCCAGCTCACTTTCGGAGAGGCGCCAATCAGGTACAGTGTTCAGAACGGTTTTGATTTTATCAACAGGTGTCTTACGATATTCTTCGGATTGGGATTCATCAATGGAGAGAACGCAACCCACTTCGGTTCTTTTCCCCAGTGGAACTTCCACCACCTGGCCACGCGAAAGCTCTCCCTCGTAATGGTAGAGAAGCCCCTTGTTTTTCAGGGGAAAATTAACGGCAATGCGGGCAACTTTCATCAGAGGAGGAAGGCCGGACGTGGAAGCTGACTCTCTCTTCCTCTCAGAATGGAATCCCATTTCTTGAGACGGCGAACGATGTCTTCTTCGCGTTCGTTGTAATGGCGAAGATCGGTGACTTCGATCTGGTAGTTGTCACCCTTGAAGTCTTTCACGAGGATCGTGCGCGGAAAACGATGAGTACCATTGAGCATTCCGTAGTTGCGGCAAATAATCTCAAGCTCGCCAGCAGCGGACTTGAAAACAACTTTCAGCACATCTCGCGAGTTGTACGCAAAAACTGCGGTGAAGGGCCCTGCGTCCGCGAACCACGCCATGTCACCTTCGTCTTTAATGAGCTTCACTTGTTTGGTATCAACGTACATCGACTCATTCATCACAGCTTCCACGCGCTCTCGGGCAGCAGCGTCTTCCGGACGAAGTGGATTCACTTCTGTTTTTTTGGCGGCCTTATTCTGGTTAATAGTCACAAGATAGCGCTTGTAGCTTGCAAGATACTCGATCTTCTCACGGTTAATGAGGTCATCGTTGAGTTTCACCGGAACACCGAGAGTCTTCAGGTAATTCACAATGTGAGATCCATTATTGAATGCAAGCGAGTGAACGAGAGAATAAAAAACTCCCTTTTCCATCTGCTCAACTGAAGGCTTCAATGTGTAGGGAGAAAAGTTTGAGTAATAGATCTTGTGCTCAAGTGAGCCTTCGGAAAACGTGTTGTCCTTGTAGCGGGCCTGCGCCACTTTCAGGTTATCGCCAGTCGCTTTCGTGAGAAAAACTTTAAAGAAATCTTCTGTCTTCTGATCGCCCGTTGGCGGCTGAGCTTGTTCTCCTGCCATGACTTTTTTGATCGCCATGGTAAAGGCCACTCCATTGGCAGTGACATCAGGATTTGAACCATGACGGAAGAGTGATTCCACGGTCGGCACATAGGCAAAAGCGCTGAAAGAAACGAAAACCAGAAGGACAAAGAGACGAATCATAGCGTGATACCGTATTTGGTTAAGCGATGTTTGAGAGACGCAATAAATGTATCACGGGTGGCCGGATCTTTGAGAGCGAAATCAATAGTGGCATCGAGATATCCCGGGATACTTCCGGTATCGAAACGTTCGCCTTCGAATTTATACGCAAACACGTCCCGTTTCTGGCAGAGAACACTGATGGCATCAGTCAGTTGATATTCATTGCCTGCACCACGGGGAATGGTTTCGAGGATGTCGAAAATTTCCGGAGTCAGGATGTAGCGGCCGGGAGTTGCAAGGTTTGTTGGCGCATCTTCCGGTTTCGGTTTCTCCACCATGCCTGTCATGCGAAGAGTTTTCTCATCAACGATCTCACCTTTCACGATGCCGTATTTTGAGGTCTGATCTTTCGGAACTTCCATCACTCCGATCACTGATGCTCCGTTGTGCTTCAGTGAAAGATCCATCAGCTGTTTGATCGCAGGATTGTGATTCACAACGATGTCATCGCCCAGAAGAATCGCGAAAGGTTCATTGCCGATCATGTTCTTCGCGCAAAGAACCGCGTGGCCGAGACCGAGCTGCTCTTTCTGACGAACGCTTGTCACGTCCACCATCGATCCGATTTTCCGGATGAGCTCGAGCTCTTTCATTTTATTATTTCTTTCAAGGAAGGCCTCAAGCTCCTGGTTGCGGTCAAAATAATCTTCGACGGCAAATTTTCCCGAAGCGGTGACAAAAATCACTTCTTCGATTCCGGCCTCACAGGCCTCTTTCACGATGTAATGGATCATCGGAACATTGATGATGGGGATAATTTCCTTGGCGATTTCTTTCGTGGCAGGAAGAAAGCGTGTGCCCTTACCTGCGATGGGAATGATGGCCTTTCTGATTCTCATAAATGTCCTTGTTTAAGAGAAAAATATTCTCTAGCATTTTCTTCATGAACAAAATGAATTTGTTACCTGTTTTCGCTCTCGCGGGAACTCTCGTTTCTTCTTCGGCGTTTTCTGCACACATCAGGGAGTTTCAAACGACCCGGCTGAATTCAACAGCAGGCGCTGGCGTAGCGAGCATTCTTTCTACCGAAGCGGCCATATTAAATCCAGCAACCGCTGCATTTTTCGCAGGTAACAGTGCGTCCTACCAAGGATACAAGACATCGCTTCAGCACAAAAACACTGTGCGTGATGTGAATAATGATCCCTTCGCAAAGCAGAATCGCTCTCAAGGTGTGTTTGTATCCGACTCTTCCGGTGATCTTAAAGGCGGTGTGGCATACACCTCTCAGAAGGAAAATCACTACGAGCGGACACGTTCGATTATCCATGGCGCCTCTGCCATGGGTTCGAAATCTTCGATGGGCGTTTCCTACAACTACATTCAGGACACTCTTCCCACGAACGCAAAAGATCGGCATCAGACGCAGCACCAGGCGACCATCGGTCTCATTCATGTTCTCGACGAAGACATGAGTGTGGGAGCGATCATTGTTGATCCCACCCGCACCACTCCGGGAGAGCAAAGATTTATAGCTGGCTTTCAATACCAAGTCGCAGTTCGTTTCGTTCTCATCGGGGACGTCGGGATCGACTACACCGGAAATGTGAATGAAGATTATCTCTGGAGAGGGGCCCTTCAGATTAAGCTCTTCGATGATTTTTACATCCGCGGCGGTTATTTCAATGACAACATCACGAAGTCCAAAGGCAATGGCTGGGGTGCCGGTTGGATCGGGCCACGCTTTGGTGTTGAGTTCGCGCAGAAATTGTCCGAGTACTCCAGTACGTCTTATCTCTACAAGGATGAAAGAATCGTAGATACGTCACTCTCGGCGATCATCAAATTCTAAGTCCTTCCGATAAGCCAGCATGTCAATGAAATCCGGGCGGACCGCACGCGAAGAGCGCGAGAAGCGGCTCATCCTCAAACACAAATTTGAAAATCGCATTACCGTCGCGCGCTTCGGAAACGAGTCCCGCGAGATGAAAGACTTCGCGGGTAGCCTGAGAAAATTCACTGACTATCTCCAGGTCATGGCGGAAGTGAAAGGTGCTCCGGATATTTACTCGCTCAAGATCAAGCACTTTGATTTGAAAAAAGATGTCACTGAAATGCTCATGATCAGTCACATTTATTTTGAGATGGCGAAGATGTACGACGCCGCTCCGAAGTTTCACGACGAATCGAAAAGATGCCTCGATCAATTTGTCCTTTTCTCAGTGAACATGCCTTATCAGGTGATCAACTCCGAGCTCATGAGAAAGCACCTGAAAAAAACTCTCTTTAAAAATCCGGAAGCTTTCCGGCACGCGTATGTTCAGATTTTTGTGCAATCAAAAAAATGCTATGTTGTGACCTTTTGCCTCGGTACAAATCATCCGGTCACGCAGGAATTTCGCGCGCTGAAAGATGTTCTTCTCGATTATCGCCTGGGCCAGGAATTTGTCCGGCTTTATTATACTTTCTCCTCGGAAATCGTTCCGCGCTGGGAAGGAAAGTGGCTTCCCACCCTCATTGGGAAATGGATCGTTCGTCCCGCACTCGTTTTGTTTTCAAAGACCTTTCTTAGGACTATAATCAACAAATGATCTTATCCGGCATTCTCATCAAAGAATGGTTCAAGAGTCTCATCGGCGCCATCGCCGTGTTGTTCCTTCTTATTTCCACTGCCGAGCTCATCAACGGATTCCTTCAGGGGAAAGACTCGAGCCGCGTGCTTCTCGAATATCTGTTAAAAATGCCGGAGATGATGGGCAGGCTTTTTCCGATTTGCTCTCTCGTGGCCTCACTTTTTTCGCTGAATAAACTCAAAGGTCACTCTGAGCTCATCGCACTTCTTGCTGCGGGATTTTCGTATAAAAGAATTTATCTTTTGATCGGCACCTGTGCTTTGTCGATGGTGGGGACACAATTCTTCAACCTCGGATTCCTTGAACCACTCGCTAACAAGTACAAGCGCCAGGAAATTCAGAAGAGCCAGAAAGAAGGAAAGTATCTTACCCGCAGTTCGCTTGAGGGTGGGAAGTTCTGGTACAAGTCTGAGAATTATTTCGCTTCATTTGCCTATTTTGACCGTCACAAATTGCTTCTGAAAGATCTCGAAATTTATTATTTCTCTGACAAACACACGAGCACCAAAATCCTCAGTGTGGATGAGGCCCACTACATGAATGGGAAGTGGGTGCCGACGAAAGTGAATGAACTCTCGAATCTCGATGGCCCTTCATTTCCGCTTACCGGTCTTGTAAATTCAAAAGAACTGCCGCTGGGTGAAGTGCCGGAAGATTTCGGAGAATTCGAGGCCGATCTCACAACTCTCACGTTCTTTAAACTCGCCAAGTTTGTTTCCCGTCTCTCCCGAACCGGAATCAATGTGTCAGAGTATGAGATTCTCCTGATGAATAAGGTTTTTCTCAGCTTCGTCTGTCTGGTATTTGCCCTTATCCCTGTGTCCACCATTTTCAACCCCAATCGTCGTTCCAGCTCTTTTGGTAAGAATGTCGTCCTGACTCTCCTGGTTACAGTCGGGTTTTGGGTACTTTACAGCTCGGCAGTGGCCTTCGGTAACTCAGGCAAAGTTCCTCCTCTGGTTGCGACTGGAATTGTCCCCTGTCTTTTCTTCCTTTTTGTGGTCGTAACCTTCATCAAGAATCGCAAGCTCGCAATTTAAATTCAGTTCTCGCCATGCTATAAAACCAGCATGAATTTAGAGAATTATAAGCTCGCAGGAAGTGAACTTCCCATCGTCACTTATCCTGATCCCGTGCTCTCAAAAGTGGCGGATCCCGTTACTGTTTTCAACAAGGATCTTGAGAAGCTCGTCGAGGACATGCTCTTCACGATGTATCACGCCCCCGGCATCGGCCTTGCCGCTCCCCAGGTGGGAAAAAGCGTGCGCCTTTTTGTTCTCGATGTTGATTATGATCGCGAGGTCATCACCAATGCGGCCGGAAAAGAAGAAGTTCGGATGTCGGGCTTCAATCCGATGGTGCTGATTAATCCGGTGATCACCGGAACAAGTGGCACTACGACTTACGAAGAGGGTTGCCTCTCCGTGCCAGGTGTTTACGAAGAAGTGAAGAGACACAAAACGATTCACGTGAAATATCAGAACATGAAAGGTGAGCCGCAGGAAATGGAATGCGATGACATGCTTGCGATCTGCATCCAGCATGAGAACGATCATCTTGATGGCGTGGTCTTTATTGAGCGCCTTTCTAATCTCAAGAAAAATTTCTACAAAAAGAAAATGGCCAAAGAGAAGGCCAGCCGATGAAGAAATTCCGGGTCGCCTTTTGCGGAACGCCTGACTTCTCCGTGCCGACGCTGGAACTTCTGAGTAAGCATCCTCACATTGATCTTCGTTACGTCATCTCTATGCCCGATCGCCCCGCAGGTCGCGGAATGGAACTGAAGTCTCCTGAAGTGATTGAGTTCGCCAAAAAAAATAATCTTCCCTACTTCCAGACTGAGAACATCAACAAGGAAGAAGCTTTCAAGAAAAAACTTCGCGAAGAGAATCTCGATTTCGTCGTCGTTCTCGCCTTCGCGCAATTCCTTGGCGATGAAATGCTCAAGATCGCCAGAATGGGTTGCTTCAATATTCACACTTCCATTCTTCCGAAATACAGAGGGGCCGCGCCCATTCAGTACGCCCTCTGGAATGGAGATACCGAAACGGGTGTTTCGATCCAGCAGATGGTCAAGAAGATGGATGCGGGTGACCTCGTGCACTTCCGTACGGTTCCGATTGGACCGCAGGAAACTGGCGGACAACTTTACGCCAAACTGAAAGGTGAGGCAGCGGGTGCGATGAATGATCTCCTTCAGAAAATTATCGACGACAAAGTGACTTACACCAAACAGGATGAATCGAAAGTTTCCTTTGCTCCGACTCTCAAAAAAGAAGATGGGCTTTTGAAGT
>JBJMLZ010000024.1:0-3393 GCA_045805035.1 Bacteriovoracaceae bacterium | reverse complement strand
TCCGTTCGTACTTCCCTGATCGATGATGAAGCACTTGTTATCGTCGGTGACGATGAGCTTGGCATGTTTTTTAGAAATTTCACCGGCGGTTATGACAATGTCATTGTTCTCGGAAGAACCGATGTAGATCTCCGGGCGGTTGAGGACATAGATGGCCCCGCCCTTTGCTTCTGTGAGCACTTCTAAGCGCATGCTCCTAGTTTATCAGGGATTCTTTTCGCGGGAAGGATTATCTCCTGAGTGCGTGGATGTACCGAAAGGTTGTTTCAATGCTTTCTGGCCCTTCTCAAAAGCGGCCTCATCGAAAGTTCTGCGTTCGGGAGATTCAGGATTTTGCCCCTTCATGTCTTCCACTTCGGACTCTGCCATCGTCCTTGGGCGACGCTGGTCGTTCTGAGATCCGCGAAAACGGGACAAGAAAGTCAGGAATTTTTTCTTCATGATGCACTCCTTGACGAAGAAGAGTGCACAAGAGATGCCATTAGCCGTTAAGGAGTTCGTTCAGGACGGGGCGAAAATCATCATTGCCATTGCGGGCGCGCGCACTTTTACTTCGATAAAGTTTCCATACCTTCTCGAACTCAGAATCATCAGCAAGAAGTCGACGAGAAACTTTCTGAAGATCAGAGAGGCCGAGTTTGTATTCTTCCTCGATCATCTTGAGAAAGAGATTAAACTTTCCTAAATCCATTCTTCCATTGTTGCGCAGCCTGAATAAATCGCAAGAACTTCCTTTAGTAGACACAGACAAAAGAATCCTGAATCATGACCATAATGCTTGGGTTAGCACCGGGGAATTAATGATTTTTTTCCGCATTCTTCTTCCCTTCATTTTCATTCTGGCCTGTGGAAAATACACCGACCGAAAAGAAGAGAAGGACGAGGAAATCGTCAAGATAGACGGTTCAAACATTGAAGGCGTGTACAGTGGCACACTGTACGCCATGAACATCAACACTACGATTGGAAACATCGGAACTGCCGGCGTATATCGGTCCTACGATACGTTTAAGGCATTCGTTAAGCTTTACCTCGGCGATCAAAGTGTCATTCACAAGCAAAGCGTTCATTTAGGAAACCGTTGTCCCGATGTCGGCGACGACATCAACGGGGACGGATACGTGGATTTGCGAGAGGCCTACTTCGCAGTGGGAGAAGTCATTCTTCCACTCGATGGTGACATCAACACACAAGCAGGTGGTAGTGGTGTGTGGCCGCAGGGAAACGGTGTGGCGGGTGGATATTTCTACGCGCAGACCGCAAGCTTCAGCATGATGTTTGAAGACATGCGCACTCTTGATACGAACAGCGTGGATGAAGTGGCAAAAATTCCTTTCAATCAAGGCCTGAGTTTAAACGGCAGGCCCGTGCTTATAACTGGTGTTGGGGTGAACATGCATTTGCCGGACTCAGTGGACACGATGGGGGGAATGGAAAAACATCGCGCGCTTCCGATCGCCTGCGGAATCCTGAAAAAGAACGAGCATTTTCCTTCTGAGCTCTACGATTATTCGGATCCGATGACGAATCCTCAGCGTCCGATGAGAATGCCACGGATTCATCCGCGGACACCTGAGCATCACGAACCGGACCCAGGCCCAGTCATCACTCATCTGCCGGATCCTGATCCTCCCAGGAGAGGTGGTGTGAGAGGAAGATTACGTCACTGGTGGCACGATACATTTGGTGATGGCGACGATCACAGAAAAGCGGAAGCGAGAGAAGAAGTTTACTCCGACGTTCTTTAGTTTACTTTAAGTGGAAGCTTGAAATCAGGACGACTATTGTTTTTCGTCACGAGGTGTTGCATGAAAACAATTTTCTTTTTTATCGCGGTTCTTTCTTTCTCAACTTCTACTTTCGCTGGATCGATGAAAGTTGAAGGACTTTGTTCAGGAAAACTTCTGGACGGAACTCCTGTGGCGTTTCAGTACTATTCTGATTTTGACGGCTGTAAGAAGGTCTCAGGTGCAGCTCTCAGTTATGTAGAAGGTCGCGAAGGCATGCTCACCGGTGAACGAAGCTTCACCACAAGTAATGACATTTATAACTTCGGTGAATTGAAACTCATTCTCAAGAATTCCACCGGCAATACCGGTGCTCGATTCCAATATACTGATGATCAGGGTGGAAAGCGTACAGTGGAACTTCAGTGTGATGTACGGGATTACGAATACAGCGAGTGTTAAAAAAAAAAGGGCCGCGTGAGCGGCCCTTTTTTTATCTGCAGGACTTGTTGGCAGGAATTGATTTCAACATCCGACTTACTCTTCGACCTTCCAGCTTCACTTCAATATTCACCTGGCAGGTATCATCGAGGGCAAGGAATGAGTTCATCACAAACTGATTCTTTAAAAGCTCTTTCCCCAAAAGTGCCACCTCATATGTGTAAGAAGAAGCATCTTTCTTCGTTTTAAGACTCAGAAGCCCTGACTGAATCTTGTTAATCGCTGACAAGGATTCGTTCAGATATTTTCTCTGACAAGAGGAGATCTCTGAAGCGGTATCGTCATCCTGGCAAAGGGCAAGCTTATCTCCGTGAGAGAAATACTTTGCGATGAGATTCCGCGCTTCTGCCTGCATCTTACCGCGATTCCTTCCCGTTATTGCCTGTGAGATGAGCTTACTCATATAGTTTTCCGGAATCTTCACATTCGCTTCCAGTCGGACAAAGCGAAGCTTTTCACCGCGATCAAACAAAGGATTGAACTCTTCCTGAAGCCCCAGATCCTTGTGAAGAAGCTTGAGTGCTGATTTGTAGCTTCCTGAAGTAGCAGCATCACTCTCAAAGCTCCACAGGAAATTTGCTTCATCATTTACTGCCAGAAGATTCTTTGAAGCATCCTTCGTGGTGGCGCGGGTTGAGTAGAAGGCACGCGTGATCTTCTTGTGCTTATGGAAGAAGCGTCCCTTCTCTTCCTTGAAGTACACACCATAATTGAGATCAGTGGTTGTCATGTCACCGTAAGCCTTCGTCGCTGTTTGTCCGTAAGTCTTACCTGCACTCCAGTTATAGATAGCAACCATCGGAACTCCGAGAGAGATATCGCGCTTCTTCGTGATCTCTTTTCCGAGAACATCGTTTACTCGAGTGACACCTGTCACACTTTTTTCCTGGGCCTTCTTGATATTGCCGGCAAGGAGCTGCTCATAAACTTTTACGGCTTCATTACCACCGCGGGTGAAATCAAACTCGTAAGCAAATCCTTCATTGAGCTGCTTCACGCGTGTTCCATCAAGTTTCAGGACTGCTGCCCCGGCAAAGAGTGAGACCGTGCGAACATTCGCTTTCGTGATCTCTACTCGCGCTCCCCGCTCGGTTTTCTTCACGAGAGTATGGAAGCCTCCGTCTGCGACGACCGTACCGCCTGCATAGAGAGCGGAAAGTCCTGC
>JBJMLZ010000023.1:0-26894 GCA_045805035.1 Bacteriovoracaceae bacterium | reverse complement strand
TTTGGTCCAGATCGAGACGCCACCGAGATCGAGCATGTTCAGGATATTGGTGTAGCTCATCTCATACTGAAGAGAAAAACCCACGATCTGAAAATCTTTGAGTGGTTTAAAATTTTCCAGCGACACGAGTGGAAGCCCGCGCGAGCGCATTTCTTTTTCCATGTCCACCCACGGAGCAAAACATCTTTCCGCGAGAAGTCCTTCGTGCTGGTTGATTTCATCGTAGAGGATCTTCATTCCGAGATGGCTCATGCCAATTTCATAGGTATCCGGAAAACACAGGGCCACACGTGCGATCGATGATTCCCAGTCTTTACGGGTAACGAAATGTTCACCACCGATATAGCGTGCGGGCTTTTCTACGTTTTCTAGAAATGAGGCATAAGGATTGCGCGAGGCCATCTGAACTCCAAAGGGTTTGTTTCTCTCTGGCGAGAGGAAGGATTCGAACCTTCAATGTAGGTGAGTTTGATATCAGGAAAGGCGGTTAAAAACCAGAGGAAAGAGAGAGTACCCAGCGACGATCTTCCTCCTTACGGAAGCCGTCAAGCGACCTATCAACAGCATAGGTAGTGAGATCGAATTGAAATGACCTTCCGCGAGCGCCGATACCGCCGGAGCCCCAGCCGTCACCGTAACCCGCGCGGATAAAAATTCTCCGGTTAAAGTCGATTTCCATACCCGCAGCTAGTCGCCTTTTATAGTCGGTATCATAGGCATTCATCGCATCTTTCAAGTTGGCCTCGAGATGAACGCGAGTGATCTTTCCGATCTGCGGAGTGATCGAGAAACCGTAGTCGACGGTCTGTTTGATCGCATCCGGTGGCCCTCCGGATTTGGCGCCTTCAAAATCATTGTTGGTGGCGTTTCGAAGAACGGCGGAGAATGTGGGAAGAAGTGCGACTGGAAACGTGAGTCTCGCGCCTGCAGTGATCTGAAGGCCGCGGCCGTATTTGTAATCAGAGTCCTGAATTTTTGCCGAAGCATTCGGAGCAACGTCTTTGTAGAGATCGCGACGAATGAGATAAGTTCCGGTTGCACCAACTTTGAAGATACCGCCAAAGAAGGAACCGTTAAGAGCAAACACCGGCCCGTGATCGCGACGTTCGGCCATCTCGAAGTGATTGGCAGTATTGTCATTGATGATCGCGCGGTTTCTCTGGGAGAACATGTACCCCATGGTGAGACCTCTCACCGTAAAATTCGGAAACGCTTGTATGCGGGAAGATGCGAGTTTCCCCTGATCCTTCGCGAGCATCGTGCGCATGTTTTGCGGATCAAAAGTATCTTTGTAATTTCCGGGTATGTCTGTCGCAGGCCCCTGACTGATGATGTTCAGGAGTTTGTTACTTGCTTCCGTACTGACGTTGAAAAGATGGAGCTCAGGTTTGCGAACTGTACCGAGGCCAGCGGGATTGTAAAACGCCGACATCGAGTCATCGACTTTACAGATGTAAGCATTTCCCATCGCAAGTGCGCGCGCAGATGTGACGAATTCCGGGAACGCGTGATCCTCGAAATCAAGTTTCGCAAACGCGCTCGTCGTGACCGCGAGGGTTCCCAAAAATAATAAGAGTTTAAGTCTATCCAAGACGCAATTCTCCCATCATCTATTTTAGAGTATGGAAAGAATGTGACCTACAGGGCAAAAGGGTCCTACCACTGAAGGCCGATACTGAGGCCGGTGATGTAGTGAGAGTAGTAATTTGTCTTAGATGACATGATTGACTGATAAGTCAGCTCAAGTTTAGCAAAGACGATGTCGATGTTACCTTCAAGTCCCCCTGACACACTGAGGATTTGGGAATTGATGTTTGGCCGCTGACCACTAAGAGCTCCGCTGCCATGGATCTGGCCCTTAAAGTTGTAATTGGCCTGTGAGAGCGAAGAATACATCATGATCTCAGGAAGAAAACGATATCCGTAAAGGAGCATGTACTCGCTGCCGCCGAGGGTAAACGTGACGAGCTTGTCATCCGTTTCATGCTCGTTACTTCCTACGAGAGCGGCGAGAGCAAGTTTGTGACCGACGGATTTCGACACGCGTGATCCACCAAGGAACTGGAACTTGCCACCGATCATCGAGTTGGCACTCGAGGTCTCTGACCATACGAGATCGAAACGATCGAAAAAAGAGTTCGAGAAGAGAAAGCCAGAGCGAGAAACTGTGTTGTAGAGCACACCCTCATCGACAGTGTTATTTTTTGTATCAATCGAGACTTCCGTCCCACTGGTCTTCTGAATTTCCATCTGCCCACGGAAGGCCTCACCCTGAGTTTCAGGCGTGATAAACCGGTTGCCCGGAAGCATGTACTTGGTCGCGCAACCGGTGAACAAAAGGAGCGCTCCCAACAAAAACAATTTCATTGTTTAATCGTGAGCTATGTCCTTCAAACTTCAAAGAGCGGCGAAATTTTCCCTTTTACGGTTAAAACTCTCTCACCTGCTCGGGATCAGGTGAGTCGTCTTCACCAAAACTATCGATCCCGGCCTGTTCCACCTTCTCTGCGCCGATGGAAAGCGGACTATTTTCTGTGGCGTAATAGCGGACTCCCGGGCCGTCTTCGCGGGCCAGAGTCAGAGGCATGTCATCTTCATAGTTGCGCTCGTAATCGAGATCCATTGCCTCTTCACCCGAATCATCCACATCCGACTTACGCATCCGTCCCAGAAGAGACTGAATACTGCCCTTCAACTCATTGATTCGTTCGTTCAACATACTGTTCATAGATCCTCCTCGAGCCGCAAAAACTGCTCGGACAAATGGGAGCAGGAACGGTGCCAAGAAACTGAAGTGTCATTAATGATTTGTATAAGACGAAATGAATGTGCAGCGGGAAAAATGTCTCGAGACTGAGTAAAAGGCCCTTCCTCTCGGAAGGGCCTCTGACAATTAGAATCTTCTTTTCTGACCAGGCATCCGATGATTGATCTTCACACCAAGATAACCGTTCTTGATGTTTCTCATCGCTTCGATACGTTTCTCTGCCATTACATCTGCAGCTTTATTCACGGGAATATGTTGCTCATCAGAGATGCGGAACACTTCGAGAGTTTTGTCATAGATCGTGTCGATCATCCGGCGTGACTTGGAATCCGCCCAACCTTCAAACTCGATAGAAACGTTCATCACGCCACCAGCGTTCACGAGATAATCGGGAGCGTAGAGAATGCCCTTCTCTTTCAGAATAAGCCCGTGACGGTCTTCTTTGAGCTGGTTGTTGGCAGCACCACAAACGATCTTCGCTTTGAGCTGCGGAATAGTTTCATCATTGATCGATGCGCCGAGAGCACATGGTGAGAACACATCACACGCCGATGAAATGATTTCATTCGGAGCTACGTACTTTGCCGTAGGAAGTGACTCTTTCATGCGCTGGATATTTTTTTCGTTCACGTCTGTATAAATGAGGCTCACACCTGCTTCATTGAGAAGCTTTGCGAGTTCAAAACCAACCGCGCCCACACCCTGAATCGCTACCGTTTTTCCTTTGAGGTTTCTAGAGCCGAAGGCCTTCGTCACCGAAGCTTCGATACCACGGAACACACCGAGAGCAGTATACGGAGACGGGTTACCGGAGCCGCCGTTAGTTTGAGCAACACCAGTCACGTGATTGGTTTCCGTGAAGATGTGTTCGATATCATCCACACTTGTGTTCACGTCTTCCGCAGTGATGTATCTGCCGTTGAGTGATTCGATAAAGCGGCCGAAAGAACGGAAAAGCGCTTCTGATTTTGTTCTTGGATCAGCAATGATCACTGCTTTACCGCCGCCGAGGTTCAGACCAGAGATGGCGTTTTTGTAAGTCATGCCTTTGGAAAGTCTGAGCACATCGATGAGTGCTTCATCTTCCGAAGCGTAAGGCCAGAGACGAGTTCCGCCGAGAGCAGGACCGAGAGTCGTATCGTGAATGGCAACAATGGCCTTGAGTCCACAAGTCTTGTCCTGAAAGAAAACAACTTCTTCATGTCCCATGGAATACATTTTTTCGAGCGTCTGCATGTTTATAATCTCCGATCGTCGCCCTTTTCAGAGTGACTAATTTACGACTTGAGTTAGAATGAAATTGCCGAAAAGTGTCTAAGATAGGGTCGGTTTTGACAAGGTAGAATCATTATGCCCAGAGTGTCATTTGAGGGCACAGAAAAAGTTTTCGAGGTGAAAGAGGGAGGAATTCTCTACGATTCACTCTCTGACCAGGGTGAAGATCTTCCTCACGGATGCCTCTCCGGCTCGTGTGGAGCTTGTCGTGTAGAAATTCTCTCGGGAAAAGAAAATCTCCAGCCCGCAGGTGTGATTGAATCGAATACGCTTGAATCACTTAAAGAAGAATTCATCTCCACGCGTGGAAAAGAATTTATCGAGGGAAAAACGATTCGCCTGGCGTGTCGGGCGAAAGTTCTCGGCGACATCAGTTTCAAAACTATCAAATAAAAAAAGGGGCCCGAAGGCCCCTTTCTGTTTTAGTTCACTCCAACTTTTAATTGTAATGCGAATGCGTAGCCTTCCTGGAATCCCTTGAGGTATCCGACTGCGCGATCATCTTCTTCCTGGGTTTTCCCTGAGATGATGTTCGCAAGGTTTCTCATTGCTTTCATGCTGCCATCGCAATCTGTGGTACAAGTCGGTTCTGGTGCGGGTGGAACATAGTTATCATCATAACCATCATTGTAGCCCGCGGTGACTCCGGCGTTGTATCCGGAATTGTAACCGGAATTGTACGCACTTGAGTAAGCGTTGTCGTAAGCACGCTGGTATTCCTGATTGTAGGCCGCATCGTAGGCGCGGTCGTAACCAACGTTGTAACCGTTGTCGTAACCGTGATCGTAACCGTCATCGTAACCAGCTTCAGTTTCGTTTTTCATGAAACAGTTGTTCGGAATGTAAGCAGAGAGACAAGTTTTCACATGGCCGGTTTCATCGCCCGCAGGATTCTTGAGACAGTTAGTCACACAGACTTCTTCGCCACCGTAAGATTTGTGATCGTAAGAACACACAGCGGTTTTGTTGGAACGTTCGGTTTTACAAACCTGCCAGGTGTAACCCTGGTCACGTAGACGAGCGCGTTCCGCGAATGTCTGATCGAGCGAAGCAATCTTCTGATTATTTTCATCAATCGCCTGCTGTTCGCGCTGATCATAATCATCATTCATTTCTTTAGTTTTCTTCTCGTAACGCGTTTTTGTAGCAGACATTATTCCCCAGGTAAGGAGTCCAGCCGCCGCCACAGTCAGCACGATGATGATAATCGTCGTCGTCTTTGAATCTTTAATGGAAAGGAATGAACCAGTGTCATCGAGCTGCTTCAAGAGGGCCGCGCGATCGAGCTTTCCGATTTCTTTAGCGTTCTGTGTGAGGATCAAAGACATGTCCGAGTTCAGCATCTGCATGAGAACTTCGAGTTTCTCGCGCGATCCGTAGGCAGAATCGTACATGAACTGAAGATCTTTACTGTAAAGGCCATCTCTCATCGCTGTACGGAAGAAGCGATCAAGCTTTCCTGAATCAACTTTTGAAAGAGCATATTTGAGCTCGATCAGTTTATTCTGCTGCTCAACTGTGAGCTGCGCGAGAATCTCTTGTTTGGTGGCAGACAGATCGATCGCAGGATTCTGGAGTTTTTTCTTAATTCCCTCAAGCACCTCATTGGTGACAGAAGTGTCGATGAGCTTTGCTTTCATCGAAAGCTCTTCTTTGGAGAAATAAGTTTCCGGTGACTCTTTCATATCCATCACCAATTGCTTGACGAGGGAGAAGGTCACTTTTTTTGGAGCTTCAGTTGTAATCTTCGGCACCGGCGCAGCTTTCACATGCTGAGGAGCAAGTGCGAAGTGAGAAACGAGAATGGCAGTTAACAAGCGGCTCATGATTTTCATAAGTCACTCCTATTGGGCAAGAAAGAGAAGTTGATATTGTTCGTAACCGTCTTTGAAACCTTTCAAGTACGAAGGCGACTTCGCGAAAGGAATGAAAGACAGATTGGCATTCGACTTAGGGCTTCCGGAATCCGCCCAGCCGTCAGCGGCGCCACGCGAGTATCCGTCATCATATCCGTCATCATAGCCATCATCGTAACCATCATTCCTACCGTCACTGTCTCCATCGTTGTTGCCCTGGCTTCTGCCGTCGTCTTCGCCATCACTGTCGCCGTCATAAGTGCCGTCATCATATCCATCGTTGTAACCGTCATTGTCGCCGCGAGTGTATGCGTTCCAGTATTCATTCGGATCGTAACAGTCAGCAGGAATGAATGAGCTCGTACATATTGGCGGCTCATGCATGGTTTCGTTACCGGTGATCGTGCTTTTCTGACAGTAAACCGTACAGTATTTCGTTCCGGTAAAGAGTTTATATCCGTAACCGTTACAGAGCTTTGAATCCGGCTGCGAGTAAGTTCCACAGACAGTGCGGACAAACCCATTATCACGCAGGAAGTTTTGTTCCTTCGTGGTGAGATCCGCTTCGTAGGTCACATACTTCGCCTGAAGATCTGCCTTGAGTTGATTCAGCTGTTGTTCACGTGCTGATTCTGCACGCTTGTAACGACCGCCGTATTTTGAACTCGCAATTCCCCATGAAACCAGCGCCACACCAGCAAGAACCGCTGCACAGATAAGAAGAACTTTGTTGGTGTCATCTTTGTTTGTGGTCTGGAAAAAAAGAATATTATTCTGAAGATCGTGAATGAGCGCCTTAGGAGTCGAGAGACCAATTTTCTTGTTGTAGACCGACCGAAGGAAACTCAGGTCTTCAGAGAGAGCATTCTTGATGATCGTGAGTTTCTCTTTCTGGGTAAAGGCCGACTGGTATTCCATCGCCACTTCCTGATACTCAGGTGTGGAGAGAATAAATTTCCCAAGAGCATTGAGCTCGTTCTCCGACATTGCATTCAGGTACCCATGAAGCTCTGAACGGAGATTGGTGAGTTCGCTCTCATTGAGCTTGATCAGCTCGCGTTTATAAGCGGCGACTTCAGCGTTCGTTGCACTTTCAAGCGAAGTAATCCGTTGAGTAAGCTCATCTCTCACTGCCGCACGTTTTTCCTGCTCGACGAGCATCACGTTTCCTTGCGGAAGCTTGGCGAGAATGGGCGCCATTTTCTTTTCAACGTTTGAAACGACTCGCTGGTAAAGAAGTTCGCGGGCCTGTGTCGGTTTCGGTGCTGGTACTGGTGACTGGACCTGAGAGAATGCTTCTCTCGGAAACAGGAAGTACGGCAACAACGCGACTGTCAGTAATTTTCTGGTCAATTGCATGGTCCTCTCCTAGATATTTTCGAAAAACTCTGCTGGAATTTTCTTTTCTTTAGCATTCAGGAATGTTGGTTGTGATTTCTCAATGACTCCGATGCGGTCTTCCACTTTCGCGCGGAGTTCACATCTCTTGGAATCTTTGTTGATGCGAAGGAATCTCTTGCAGATCTCCACTTCCGGAAGAATATCAGGAGTATCTTTCCTCATCGTTTTCAACTCAGCGATAATGTCCTGGTTTTCTTTCTGAAGTTTCAATGCGGCGGCCTTGTACTGTTCTTTCTGATCAAAGCGGCGATTCAAAATAGTTTTTTTCCACTTGTTCACGGTGTTCACAATCAGGGCACGGTTAAATTCTTTTTCTTTCGCAGTCATTTGCGTGTTCTGGTCGACGATCTTCACGAGAGCTTTTTGTTTCTTGAGGAAAAGATCGAACTCAACCCGCGCGATCTTGGCGTGACCGAGAATACTCTCCATGTAAAGGAGCTGGACGAGCTGGAACATGCTCGCGAACTCAATCGAGTGCATGTAAGGAATCTCTTTAAAGATCTGCGTGGAAAGCGCAAAGCTGTCGATGAGGTCATTTCTCAGAACGACTTCCCCACTCTCAAGCTTATGCTCGATGCAAGCTGGATCTTTTTTACATTCTTCCACGAGCTGTTCCCACTCCATCTGATGTTTCGGAGCTTCGACTGCCATGCCTTCCTGTGAAGCATTCTGGAGAGCGCGCACAAGTTGCAGAAGAATATTATTCGCGTGTGAAGTGAGAACTTTCAGGCGATGCTGATAGTCCGCAACCTCTTCGGTCGTCGTGAGCTTATTCGCCTTCATCATGAAATATGCATCTCTTTCCAGGAGAAGAATCTTCTCGTTCATGAAGTAATTTGAAAGAGCGGTTCCGGTGATAAATGGATTCGGATTGTTCGCATCGATTTTCGTTCCCATCTGGGCAAGCTGCTTCTGCACTTCTTTGAGGTAATCCTCATAGGCATCCGCGAAAGCTGTGTTGATTAGTAAGAGGCCAACAATAATGATGATGAGCTTTTTCATGGTTATTTCCTCTTAGCGAATGCTCAGTTTTCTGATGCCGTCATTGATATTGCGGTAGCGATCAAGTTCTTCCTGGAGCTGCTCATTTTCCGTCTCCATATCAAGGAGAGGTTTTGCAAGAGCAGTCAGAAGAACCGCGCGACGATGATCGCGGTGGCGCTGCCACTTCAGAACCATGTTCATGCCAAGCTGGAACACATATTCTTTTTCTTCGTTGCTTACGTACACGTTCTTATCCAGCTCATCGACGAGCTCAGCAACCTGATTGGAAATAACGTTGTACTGCGACTCAAGGAGCTTCTGCTCTACGATGATCACATCCATATAAAGAAGCATGAGGTATTGGTAAGTGTCTTTCACCTGCTCCGGATCGAGGTAATCAAAGATGGCGAATGACTGCTTGGCATCGAGTGCATAGTTGATGAAATCAAAATTCACGAGCGACTGATCCATGCCTGTCACTTCACAACGCTCAGTCGAACAGCTTCCTGAAAGATCATGCTCAAGTTTGGCGATCTCATCTGCGATAGTTGAGAGCTGGCCGTCACTCGAGACATTCTCTCGCATATTGAGAAGTGTTTCGTAGAGATTGCGTTTCATGTGAATGAGGTAAACGTAGTAGAGATTGATCTCACCGAGATCCTGAGGAGCTTCCGCTTTAAACTTATTGATGAGTGCTTTCGTTCCCTGAATTCCGTAAGTCGATATATATTTCGACAGAACTCCGGACGCCATCGCGAGCGGAATGTTTCCGGTCAGTGTGGCAGCACCCGTGATTCCGACCGTGATGAGATCAGTGATGATCTGATCTTTCAGTTCGGTTTGCGCGGAAACCTCTTTCATTTGAAACGTAAACGCCAATAGAAGGACCAAAAGTCCTTTGAGAACTTGTTTTAGCATTGCTCTATCCTCGTGAGTTTTTGCGTAAGCCGGGGAGGAAGAGCAAGGAACGGGCCAAAAATTTTATCAATGATGTTAGTAGCTTGATGCTTCGCAAGGTGCAGAAGCAGACCAGATCACTTGGTCTTTCTCTGCACCACGCAAAGCATTATGGTGTCATGAAATCAGAGTTTCGGACGCTTCTCCTGACGAAGCTTTTGATTGATCGAATTACAGGATGAGACCGCCTGATCCCAGGCCGTGTAGATTTGTTTTTTGGCATTCGCGCGAAGATCCCCAGCGACGTAAAGGCCCGCGACATTGGTGAGTCCCGTATCATCTGTTTTCACAAATCCCCGTTCATCAATCGCAGCACCAGCTTCAACCGCGAGCTCGTTGTAGACAATCATTCCGAGTGCTACGAAAACGATATCTACCGGAACTGTTTCTCCTTCAAGCTCCAGCGCTTTAAGAATTTTTCCTTTCTCTTCACCGTGAATTTCCTTGATGACCGAAGTCTTCACCTGAATGCCGTAATGTGAGATGAGCTTGGAGGTGTCCTCTGAAAATTCACTCTTCTCGCCATTAGTAAAAATCACTAACGGCCATTGATAACGCTCATAAAGCATAATCGCGATCCACGCAGCCGAATTGGTATGTCCAATGACTCCCGCTTTTTTACCAAGCACGTGATGGCCATCGCAGATGAGACAGTAATCAATCGTCTGCGCATTGGCGTAATCAAATACGGTTTCAATACTTCCTTTAATGATCGGCTGAACATCCATCACTCCCGTGCAAAGGACTACGTACTTAGCCTGGTGCTTTTCGCCTTTCGAATCAATGATGTCGAAGAGCTCACCGTTTTTCTTCAACGATGTCACACCGATATTCTTATGCATATGAAGTCGCTCTTTGAAAGCACTCTCACTGATCCATTTCAATGTCTCCGCATTCGGCTCTTCGATTCCGCGTTTGTAATTGAGATGCGCGGGAATGTTCTCTACTTTGCGAACCCAGAGTGCGCGGGATTTTTTCTTGTCTTTGGCAGTGCCGGGGAAAAAGAGGCAATCGTCGTTATTGAGTACTGTGCGAAGAACGGACATGACTCCTGCCGATCCTCCACCGATTACACATACCGGATAAATCATGTTACTTGGCGCCGAGGGCCTTCTGATGATCGCTCTCGACGTCCCTCTCTTTGTTCTTTTCGCGGATGTGATCGCCAGCAGTCGATTTGATCTTCACTTCTTTAATCTCATAGTTCTTCACTTTGAGAAGTTCGAAAGAATAACCATCCCAGATGATAATGTGGCCCTTTCTCGGGAAGCTGTTACCAAGCTGTTCCATCAGGAAGCCGTTGAGAGTTGAGTAGTTATCGTTGAGAGGAATCTCAATGTCGTATTCGTTATAAAGGTCGCGCAGAGAAATCGTGGAAGGAACCATCACGCCTTCTTCACTCTCCACTCCTGGAATCAGGTCCTGCTCATCATCGTGCTCGTCCTGGATCTCACCGAAGATTTCTTCCATGATGTCTTCCAGGGTCAGCATCCCCACCACGATTCCGTTTTCATCTTTCACCAGCGCAAGGTGAACTTTCTTACGGTTCATGTGATCAAAGACCGCCTGGATCTTCATGTGTTCATAAACAAAGAAAGGTGGTTTCAGATATTTTGTAACGTCGAAATTCTTTTGCTCATCCGCACTCATGAATGCAAGGTCTTTGATGTGAAGGAACCCTAGGACATCATCGAGGTCTTCGTCATAGACAGGATAGCGCGAGTGAGCGACGTCTCTCACCAGGCGAATCACATCATTGAAAGTGGCATCTTTTCTGATCGCTTCGATTCCCGTGCGCGGAACCATGATGTCTTTTACTTTAATCGATGGAAACTCCAGGATCGAGTTCAGAAGATCGATTTGTTTTGAGTCCATCGACCTTTCTTCTTCCGCCATTTCAACCATCACTTCGATGTCATCTTTCGTGACCACGCGACCGCGAACAGTGGCGTTTTTACCGAGCACGAGAGCAATGATTTTCACGAATGCCTTCACGACTGGATAAAGAATGTAATAGAAACCAACCAGGACCATAATCGCAGTGGGTGCGATTTTTTCAGCACGCCCGCGGCCCATGGTCTTTGGTGCAATTTCACCGAAGAGAAGAATCACAAGCGTTGTCATACCTACGGAGATAGCAAGCGCATCGTTGGAAAAATATCTTTCAGTGATTGAAGTTGAAAGTGAAGCGATGAGGATGTTAACAAAGTTGTTCCCCACCAGAATTGTCGTAATAATATCGTTCGGACTATTGAGCCATTTCCTCATCGCCCATGAATCGAAACCATGCTCTTCAGCGAGTTGCTTCGTTTTCTCATGAGGAAGGGAAAGAAGTGCGGCTTCCGAACCAGAGAAGAACGCAGATAACCCCAGGGAAATAACTAGAATCAGTAACTCCTGATCAGTGCTCATCCGGAGATCCTGTTACTTAAATGATGGGAGAAGAAATTCAATTTCAGAGAAAGGAACCGGGTAGGTTCAGACGGGGGTTCTATAAGGCTAAACTCCTGTTATTAAATAAATCGGGTACCGGAATTATAGCACAGGAGAAGCTAAAAGAGTACGAAGAACAACATGCTTTATTTAGTGTCCGGGTTATTAATGGGATAGAGGCTTCCCCTTAAAGTCATGGTCGGCATAAACAATCCGGTCATTCATTTCGTGATCAAAATCCCTGATCTCTTCGATGTTTTTTACCTTGCGGAAAATGGTCTGGCATTTGTAACAAACAGCGATCAGATTTAAACGACGAAACAGGAAAAAATCCAGGAGCCAAAGTCCGAAGAGTGAAAGTCCGTAGGTCCAGATACTCAGAATGGCGGCAATCACATACAGAAGAACACCAATCTTCCGGTTGAAGTCCACTTGCTTATAAAAATCCATGCGCGCACAAACCGGACACTCAGTGAGCGTTCCTTCTTCGTGCGCCTTGGTGAATTTCACATCAATAACATGTTTGCAAATATCGCACTGAACTTTTGAGGACTGGTGATCAGGCAGAATTTCTACTGAAGATTTGCACGCAGGACAAGTTATCTGAACTTCCATCATACAGGTAATCCGTGTTTGGTCATGAGATACACTGAAATGAGTTCGCCGACGATAACAAAAAATTCAACGATGTATAAAACACCGGTCGCACTTTGAATCGAGCGAAGTTTACATAATTTGAATGTGAAGAAACTCAGAATCAAAGGTGCCACATATCCCCAGAGCCATCTCATCGAGATGAAAAGCCAGTTATACATGTAGCCGTCTCCGAGAAGAGTGTTCTCTTCCAGATAAGGCATTCCCACTGAAGTGAGCACTGAAATCGAAGAAACCATTTTAAAAAATATCACCGTCCAGAAAATGAACAAGCAATAGATGAGTGGTTCTTCAGTGAGCTTGGGTACAACAAGATAATAGTGACCGAGGATCATCGCAAAGTTACTCATCCCCAAAAGAAGCATCGAACTCAAGAAGAAATTAATCCAGAGAGGATTGAATTGATAAGTGATGAACGTGAGACAAACGAACGCGACAATCTGAACTCCATAGATCGCCCACATGAGAAACGATTTCTGATCACGATGAAAAAGAAACGCGACTGCATTCAAAGCAATCAGTGATCCATAACAAATCCAATGCCACTGAGTGAGTCCCGGTTGCATGAAATACGAAACACCCAGGGCCAGGACGAGTGCACCCAGAACAATTGAAGTCCCTAATTTAAAAAATCCCACTCCAGTAAGACGAGTGTTCACGACCGGTGAATAAATCTGTGTTCCGAAAGCAAAGGCGAGAAGAAACGCCTGAGAGATGACTTGAGTCACGCTGTTCATAGGCGCTCATCATATAGGTATCGATAAAGATCATCAATCATCTGGTGATTGGGGCCGGGGATCTTTCCCTCATAAACTGAACTCATTTTCTCACGCGAAATCCGGAGCCATTGCCCTTTTTCATCCAGCCCGGAATATGGCGGAAAGAGATGGAGATAAAGGAGAATCGTTTTCTCCGGAAGTGGCCGGCGATAGGTGCCCATAAAGCGCCCATCATCAGGATTTATCGCGATCCCGACTTCCTCCTGCACTTCTCTCACCGCTGCTTCAAGCGGGGTCTCACCGGGCTCAATACCTCCACCCGGAAACTCGAGGAGACCGTGAAAAACGCCGTCATCGGTCCGGACTTGTGTCCAGACTTCGAGCATATCTTTTTCAGGTTGCCGGTAGAAAAGAACAAGCGAGACCGGAATGAGTTTCAAGGCCGCGCCTCTTTCTTCCGGAAAAAGACTTCCCATTGGGAAAGCTCAAAACAAAGACTTCCAAGAAATGCCGGCCAGGCAGGAAGATCGCTGTCAAAGAACCAAATCAGGGCAAGCCAGAAAAGTCCGGCAGGAAGACAACGTAGAATCATCTTCACCAGATCTGGTGCACGTTTCAAAGGGCCAGCAGTAACAATGGCAGTCTGAAGATTCAGCACGAATCTCAAAGTGGTAAATTTATAGTTCTTCCCTTCCATGAATTGTGAGAGGTCTTGTGAGCCAACCCAGTTCCAGATGAATCCCGAAGAGAACATGAGGGCCGCTTCAAGACCCTGGAAAAATCCCACGGCAATGGCAAGGACAAGTAAAACGACGAGATCAAGAAGCTTTCTTTTCGAGGTGAGGAAAGGCCTCATTCGAGATAGCCCTCTTTATGAAGGAAAGTGAGATCGGGAAATTGAATTGAGGCAGGAGCATGTACCACAAAATTAAAGACGCTCATGAAATCTTCCGTGGTGAGCATCTTGTCCCGTGAAAATTTCGCGCCCATCTTATCCCAAAGCGGAGTATTGATGGCACCTGGGAAAAGATTGGTAAATCTCAACTTGTGATCCTTCCATTCTTTCTTCAGCGATTCAATCACGCCGAGCTGTCCGAACTTTGAAGCATTATAGGCCGCTACATTCGGGTAACCATATAGGGCAGCAGTTGAGAGAATAGAAATAATATGCGTTTCACCCTTGATGATCATCGGCTCAAGGTATTTGAAGAGTAAAAATGGTCCGAGAGTATTGGTGGCAAATTGCTTTTCGAAACTCTCCACTGACATTTCACTCACGGGGGCCATTTCACAGACACCGGCATTATTGACGACGAGATCAACGGACTCCGCGTACTCACGGACTGTTTCAAAAAATTCTTCCACTGATTCTTCGGAGGTGATGTCGAGTTCAACATCATAGAAGTTTTCGTGTTCGACTTCTGTTCCTGAACGTGAGCCACCAAAAACGGTGTAGCCGGAATAAAGAAGGGATTTGGTGATTTCAAGACCAAGGCCGGAAGAGGATCCAGTGACGATTGCACATTTCTCCATAAATTCCTCCGGCCTTGTTTGAATTACTTAGCGATACCTACTGCACGAGTTTCTCTGATCACTGAAACCTTAATTGTTCCAGGATAAGACATCTCCTGCTCAATCTTGCGAGCGATGTCGCGCGAGAGCATGATGGTCTGTTCATCAGAAACTTTTTCGTTCTCAACGAGAACGCGCACTTCACGACCAGCCGAGATAGCATAAGAACGATGAACACCTTCGAACTGGTTCACGATCTTCTCGATATCTGAAAGTCTTGAAACATACGATTCTTTGAGGGCCTTACGGGCCCCCGGACGAGCACCCGAAAGTGCATCGGCAGCTGCCACAAGGTGAGCGAGAACCGATTCCGGTTTTTCGTCATCGTGGTGAGCACGGATCGCGTGAACGATGTCCGGAGACTCTCCGTATTTTTTAGCGAAGTCAGCACCGATAACTGCGTGTGAACCTTCTGCTGAAGCATCCAGAACCTTACCGATATCGTGCATGAGTCCTGCGCGACGGGCCTGCTTCACGTTGAGGCCAAGTTCAGCCGCCATATTACCGGCGAGGAACGAAGCTTCCAGAGCATGCTGATATTGGTTTTGTGTATAAGAAGTGCGCCAGTTAAGGGCACCGATGAGCTTCAGGATTTCCGGGTGAATACCATGAACACCAATTTCCATCTGAGCTTTTTCTCCGAGTTCACGAAGGCGAGACTCGAACTCGTGCTTACACTTGTCGTAGAACTCTTCAATCTTTGCCGGGTGAATACGACCGTCGGCAATGAGACGTTCGATCGTCATACGTGCGATTTCTTTTCTCACAACGTTGAATGAAGAAATCGTCACGATACCAGGAGTGTCGTCGATGATGAGATCGACGCCGCAGATCTGTTCGAAGGCGCGGATGTTACGGCCTTCACGACCAATGAGACGTCCCTTCACACCATCGTCAGCAATTTCAACTGAAGAAATAGTTTGTTCCGCAACGTACTCACCAGCAAAACGCTGGATCGCAATTCCTACCACACGCTTAGCGCGCTTCTCAGCTTCTTCGTTTGCTTCCTCTTCAATGCGCTTCACTTTTTTAGCCGCATCAAGTTTGGCCTCTTCTTCAACCTGCTCAATGAGCTGATTCTTCGCCTGCTCTTTTGTAAGACCTGCAACCTGAGTGAGTTTATTTGCAAGCTCTTCATGGATCTCAGAAGTCTTCTTCAATTCAGCATCGAGTTTCTGAACGCGCGTTTCGATTTCAGTTTCTTTTGCTTTCACGCGCTCTTTGTCTTTTTCGATCTGCTCAGTCTTTTGTTCGAGGGCAACTTCTTTTTTTGTGAGTCCACGTTCGAAATCGGTGAGATGTTTTTTCTTCTTCTCCATTTCGTTATCAAGATTGTTGCGCTCTTCGCGAACGATCTGCTTAGCGCGCTCTTCCGCTTTTCTTTTCACTTCCTGAGCTTCGGCTTCTGCCTTCTTCAGGATGTCCTGTGCGGCACCTTCTTTCCCTTTCGCTTCTGCGCCCTTTTTCAGAGTGAGAAGAACGAAAGCGATGACAGCTCCGGCGATAGCGCCAACTACGGCCATGACCATAGGATTCATCTTATTCCCCTTAAATATATTTCTGCAGGTTAACGTCCCAGCAAAAATTTTCTGTTATCACATAATCCATAAAGCAATCGTGGGATTGCACTGGAATGTCTTTTTCAAGTTGTCCGCTCCAGCAAAGCCCAATTTTAATTCCCGGGTCAGTTTCCAGATAGCGGTCATAAAAACCTTTGCCACGTCCGAGTCGCAGGCCATCGAGTGAAAATCCCACTCCTGGCACAAGGAACCACTTGGGCGTCACAACTTTATACGGAGTCGTGAGCCATGGTGATCCTTGGGGCAATCCCTCGGGCATCCCGAACACCATGTTTCTTTCGACCAATGCCGGATAAGAAATGGCGAGCGGAACCTTGCGAAGAAGCTCCTGATAAACCGGAGCGACTTCATTCTGAAGCGGCAGGTAGCCCGCTCCAATCTGACTCTGTAGTTTGGGAAATGTTTGAAAGAGTTTAATCAGCTGTTCGGTAAGAGTGAAACTCAACGAGATGATTTGGTCATCAGACAAAGAGGCGAGCTTCGCGAGAAGTTTCTTCCGCACGTCCTCTTTGGTCACGTCTATATCGCCTGAGTATTCAGACCCTCCAGGGCCTTTTCAAGGGAACTTTCGAGCTTCTCGATGTTTCCCTTATACTCTTGTTCGAGCTGCATTTTTTCTGTCGCCATTTTCAAAGCAACAAGAACTGCAACATCTGTATCTTTCAACTGCGGACGAGTGGTCTTGAGTTGCTGAACTTCAGCAAGCACAAGATCAATCACCGCCTTGGCGATGTGACTATCGTTTTGTTCCGGCTTAAATTTTACCTTACAGCCTAAAACACTGAACTCAACTTCCTGACTAGGAGTCATAGAAATAAGGTACGATCGGACCCTATAAAAGTCAATGAAGCCGAGACCTTAAGTTGTCTCGAGCCCTACCAGTGTTTTGAGATATAAATCGAGGTCGAAATGATGAAGATCTTCAACCGTTTCGCCTACTCCAATGTAGGTAATCGGAACGCGAAGTTGATCAACAATTCCGACTGCACTTCCCGCTTTCGCTGAACCATCGCACTTGGTGAATATAATTCCGGTGAGTTGAAGGGCCTTATGAAATTCCTGCGCCTGCTTCAGAGCATTCTGACCAGTGATCGCATCCAGAACGAGCAGCACTTCCTGAGGAGCTTCGGGACTGATTTTGGACATCACACGTTTGGTTTTTATGAGTTCATCCATGAGATTTTGATTGGTATGGAGGCGCCCTGCAGTATCAATCAAACAATAATCGTAGTTCTCCCGGAATGCCTTAGCTACTGTGTCAAACGCCACTCCACTCGGATCGGCGCCATCTTTGGCGCGAACCATGTCGACTCCTGCGCGTTCACACCAAACCTGGAGTTGATCAACTGCGGCCGCGCGGAAAGTATCACAGGCACCGACGATGACTTTTGCATTTTGCGAACGGAGTTTAGTCGCGAGCTTGCCGATAGTGGTGGTTTTTCCCGCGCCGTTCACGCCGACGATCATGAGAACGCGCGTTTTTTTATCGCCTGTCCCCGGACCAAAATCAAAAATATCTGAATGAACAGATTTCTGAACCGGCTCCATTTTTGTTTTCATGAAATCATAAACGAGTGACTGAATTTCTGCGGATGATTTGCCTTTGCCTTCTTTCTCAAGTCGCGTGAGAAGTTCCTGCACAAGAGCAGTAGGAATGTCCGCCGTATAAAGAATTTCTTCGATTTCATTGAGCGCCGGCGTTTCACCGGAAATTAATTTTCCGATTTTTCCCCAGACTTCTGAACGGGATTTTTCAAGGCCAAGTGAGAGTCTTTGCGTCCAGCTGACCTTCGGTGGAACAACAACTGTCGCAGGTCTTTCTTCAACTGCAACTCCCGGAGCTTCGACCGGAACATCGGTGGGGATTTTTCTCTGCTTTCTAGTTCCCCACCAGTAGGCAACTGCACCACCAAGGACTACAAATCCGCTGACGTAAATTTCTAAGTTATCACCAAGAAAATGCTGGATATCGAATTCGGTCATTCTTTTTCCTCAGAAAAATATCGCCGGAGAAGATCCCAGACGATTGCGGCCGTCGCTCCCCACAACAGATGAGACGAAGGTCTCAAAGTTTTGAAGAGCATGGGTGAGCGAGTATATCCATTGCGCCAAGCATACTGCCAGTCTTTTTCCCTGCACAATTCGTCCCAATCATAAGCAATGATCGCGTCCCATTCACCATTGGATTTCACTCTTTGGAGGAAGTCTTCTACCGGAACTGTGAGCCTGGCCATGACGGGAACAATCGCTTGTAAACGTGATGTCATGATCACTGGAAGATATCCCATGAATTCTACGAGCGTACTCTCGAGATTCGTTTCTTCGGAAAATTCTCTCTGGGCCGCTATCCAGGGATCATGTTCGTGAGGAAGTTTGTGTCCACCAATGAAGGCCACTTGTCCACTGTGAGTCGGCATGAATTCAGAGCGCTTGATAAAGATCACTTTTTCTTCCGTACAGAGAAAAACGACCGCCCCTTTCCACTTGTCCGCGGGAAGAGTATGTTCTTTCTGAAGAAGGTTTTTAATACGGTGAAGGTCCATGCGTCGGCGCTACCAGTTTGAGCTCATCCAGATTATCCGGAACTATTTTAGCGAGCAAGGATTCCTCGACGTTCTGACTCCGCCCGCCGTCGAAAATCCCGGGATGGAAGTACATATTCACCCTTTCCAGCTCCATTCGGTGCGGAACAAGACCAATCTTCCCTTTTATCTTCACACCTCACCTGAGTTTTGCCTGAAAGAACTTCTCGCGGACAAGGAAGAGAATTTGGCAAAAATTTTTTCGATTAGTTATTGCTTCCGTGATGAACCCGATTCACCTATTCATCGAAAGCAATTTCTCATGCTCGAGTGGTACCGGAAAAATGAAAGATATGAAGCGATCATGAAAGATGTCGCTGATTTGATTTCGTATACCATCCGCGAAGGGCAGAAAAAAAATCTCCCACTTCGGAATGAAATGTCTTCAAGTACACTCGTTACGAAAACCATGAACGAACTCTTTCAGGACATTCTGGGCGTGAACATCCTGGATTACCTGACCGTTTCTTCAATCCGCGAACTTTTAAATAAGTTCCCTGATGTACCCGTACCGTCAGCAGAAATGGAATGGGACGATTATTTCTTTCTCCTTTATCTCAATAAGATCGAACCACATCTCGCAAAGTGGCCACTTCTTCTCGTGAAGGAATTCCCAGCGCCACTTGCGGCACTTTCGACATTGAAGAAAGAAGATCCACGTGTCTGTGAACGTTTCGAGGTGTACATCAACGGAATTGAACTTTGCAATTGCTTCAATGAACTCACGGATTTCAAAGAACAGAAGAAGCGTTTTAGCGAACAGGAGATGCTTAAGAAAAAATTCTACGGCTATTCATTGCCCTCGCCGGAAAAATTCTATTCTTCGCTCGATAAAGGTCTCCCTCCATCTGCAGGAATTGCATTAGGAGTTGAGAGATTAATTTCATCTCTCTTTGAAATCGAGAATCCCTTCTTTTACTGAAGAAGCTCGAGCTGGTTCATCACCGCGTGAGTTTTTAAGATGAACTCAGATTTGATGTGCTGGAGAGGCATGCCTTTTGCCCAGAGATAATGAAAATTCGCGTCTGTATTCTTTCTCAGATCAGACTTGAAGAGAGGCGAATAATCTTTCGCGAGATCCGCTGAATAAACTGCATACCACTTGTAGAAAAGTTCCAGATCCTTCCCTTCGTAATATTCCAGGATATCGAGTCCCTTCTCTGTCAGTGTTCTCTTCAGCGTGTAGAGATTAAAGCTCTTGAGATTGTCTTCAGAGAAATTCAAGTTAAAGAACTTCTTACTGTAGCGCTGACAAAAATCGATGAGTCTCACTGAAGGTTTTTCATCGAGCTGTTCAAGTGTCGCATAAACATCATCGAGAACAAGCGCCTGATAAACCGCTTCTCTTGATCCACCTTGCTGGAGATTGTTCATCCAGGTCGACAGGTCTTCATCTTTGGGATCGGTCTTGCGTGTGACCTGGAAAAGCTCCTCGATAAAAGAGCTATCAAACTGCGCCTTTCTTTCCGCTGGCAGTTTATCAAACTCAGTTTCAGGCTTTTTGAATTTGTTATAACTGGTGACATCCGTACTCGATTTGAGATTTTTCGGAATTTCAGGGACTGCCATCTCTTTTACCGGTTCCGGTAATTTACCAAGAAGCTTGTCGCTCCATTCAACGCCCGCCACTGATGTAATGAGATTTCTGATCTTTGCCTTCAATGCGCTCTCGACCGGCACAACGGCCCAAGCGGCAAACGAAACAAGACTGAGCAGAAGAATCAGATTTTTCACAGGGGCTCCTTGAATATCTTTTATTTTAAGAGCTTACTTCAAATTAGTAGAGAGGCGATTATTGCCTGAATAGGTTCCTCCCGGACACTCGGGTAGAATGGAAAACGGAGATTTCTATGCTGTCGTGGTTAAAAAGAAAAAACGATTCAGAAACTGTGAACCTTCTTCGCGAACTTCACCAGAAGATGGATTTCCGTTTCAGTGAAATTTCTGCGCAGATCAAAGAGCTCGAGCTTGGTCTCAATCAAATGGAAACGCGTCTTCTCACCAAAGACCTGAAAGACAAACAGGCCTATGGACTTCTTCACTACAAACTTCATGAAGTGAAGAGCAATAAACTAAATGAAGAAATTGAGACTTTGGAAAAAGCACTCTCTTCGAAAAAACTTCCGCTCAAAGATCACTGATTACTTAACGATTCTTCCCACAAGATCGTAATCGAGCACTTCTGTGATCTCGACCTTCACGATATCGCCTGCCTTTGCCACGCCATCATTGATGATAACTTTGCCATCGATATCCGGTGCCTGACCGGCGTGACGCCCTTGAAGAAGAAGATCGGTTTCTTCGTGCTGACCTTCAACAAGAACTTCAATGGTCTTTCCGAGGTATTCCTGATTAAGCTCACGTGCGATTTCTTTCTGGAGCTCATAGAGCTTTTCAAAACGCTCATCGATCACTTCTTGCGAAACTTTATTCTTCAGGCGAACCGCTGGGGTTCCTTCTTCATCTGAATATTTAAAAACGCCAAGGTGATTGAAGCGAGCTTCGCGTACGCCTCTCATGAGGGCCTCAAAGTCTTCCTCCGTTTCACCCGGGAATCCCACGATGATTGAAGTTCTGAGAACGATGCCAGGAATCTTCTCTCTCAAAGTTTTAATCTTCTGGTGAATCACTTCTTCAGTTACTCGTCTGTTCATGCGCTTCAATACTCCGTCAGCAAAGTGCTGAACCGGCATATCGAGGTACTTTGTAATCTTCTTTGATTTCGCCATGAGATCCATGACGTCTTCAGTGAGATCATCCGGATAGAAGTAAAATACACGAACCCAATCAATGCCTTCGACTTTCTCTAAGCGAGAAAGAAGCTCATAGATCATTGGGTTCTTATTGTCTTTCTTGCCGCCGCCTTCAAGATCAACTCCGTAATCAGAGAAGTCCTGAGAAATGAGATTGAGCTCTCTCACACCAGTCTTGGCGAGCTGTTCCGCTTCTTTCACGAGTGAATCAACCGTACGTGAACGGAGCTTCCCTCTCAGTGTCGGAATGATACAGAACGTACAGTTGCGATTACATCCCTCAGAGATCTTCAACCACGCCATATAAAACGGTGAGGTGTTGAGGCGCGGATCGAATTCAGTATGAATAAACTTAGGAATTTCAACGAACGATTTTTTCTCAAGCTTTCCGTCTTCCATCGCTTTCAGAAGCGGAACGATTTTATTGTATTCACCGGTGCCGATGAACATATCAATTTCCGGCATCTCAGCTTCTAGTTCGCCGGCGTATCTCTGTGCCATACAGCCTGACATCACAAGGGCCTTACAATTTCCAGTTTCCTTGTGAGCCGCCAGATCAAGCACGGTTTCAATCGATTCCACTTTCGCCGCTTCAACAAACGAGCAAGTATTCACGATAATCACTTCCGCATTTTCCGGAGCATCAGCAATGGTGAAACCATCAAGCTTCAAGTGCCCAAGCATCACCTGCGAATCTACGAGGTTTTTCGAACATCCAAGGGATGTGAAATAGAGTGATTTTTCCTGAAATTTCTTCGTCGTATCGAGAGTCATTGGCAAACCTATGAAATGTGAATGGTTGTTTCTAGAGGAACCAGAGGCAAAAGTCATTTTCTTTACCCTCGACCCCTGTAAAAAAGTCATGGTAACTTACCAATATTGACGCACACTGGCAAACATGGGATTTCCCTCTGGTATGCCCGTTATTTGCATGAATGAACTCCACTTGCATGAAGTGGCGATTCTTTCCGATCAGCTTGGTTATCCTGTGAATGCCGATGAACTCCTTCAGCGGTTTCAAAAGCTCGCATCTAAAAAAAGACATGAACTACTCGTTTATGAAGAAAAGGGAAAAGTTCTGGGCTGGATTCATCTCGAACGCGTGGAAGATCTCATCGAAGAAGATAAAGTGGAAATCAAGGCCTTGATTGTGGATGAGAATTCCAGAGGGAAAAGAATTGGCCAAGCATTGATCAGAAGTGCTGAAAAGTGGGTAAAGTCCTACCACTTACATACAATTTACCTAAATAGTAATATAATCAGAGAACGAACTCGCAAGTTTTACGAACGGGAAGGCTTCAAAATTTACAAGCAGTCCCTGTTTTTTGAGAAGATGGTTTAATGGGTTACATCAGAAACGGATTTAAAAAAGCAGGCCCGGCCCTTCAGGTGGCAAAGAAGATCACCATGTGGGGAACTGTTGGCTTTTTCGTTTCCACTATCGCCACGGTCATTCTCCTGAAATGGGTTCCTATTTATACTACCCCTTTGGTTCTGATCCGCGCACTTGAATACGGCCTCGACGGAAAATGGGTCTCTATCCAGAAGAACTGGACTCCTATTGAAGAGATTTCTCCTCATCTTCAGAAGGCAGTGATTGCTTCAGAAGACCCGAAGTTTCTCTCACATAACGGGTTTGATTTTGAGGCCATTGCGAAAGCAATTGATGCCAACAAGAAACGCAAAATCAAAATGGGCGCTTCGACGATCTCACAGCAAACTGCCAAGAACGTTTTCCTCTATCCTTCACGGACCTATCTCAGAAAGGGTCTTGAGGCCTACTTCACAGTTCTCATCGAAACATTCTGGGACAAGCGCAGGATTCTTGAAGTGTATCTCAACGTGATCGAGCTCGGACCTGGCATCTATGGTGCTGAAGCAGCTGCGGCCCACTACTACGCCAAGCCTTCTTTGAAATTGAATCCGGCGGAAGCTCATCTCTTCGCCGCGATTCTTCCGAATCCCCGCAAATGGAATCCCAAGCGCCCTACGAACTTTGTCCTGAGACGAAGGAACTTTATCCGAAGAAACCTCGTGCTTCTCGGACACTCTTATTTCAAGCCGCTTAATTCTTAAGATAAAAACAGCCGACTGACTGTTTGTTTCTCATGGATGCATTCAGCACCATGAACGCCACCTCAACTCCGTTGCGTAGTCCGATCAGCTCATCATTCAGCTGGGCGTGACGATAGAACTTGGTGATTTCATCCTGAAGCTCGATGAACATTGCTCTGGCGCGCGCCAGGCGATTTTGTGAGCGCGATAGTCCCACATAGTTCCACATCGTCTGCTTTAAAGTAAGTTGATCCTGAGCGATGAGAGCAAGATCGACACCTTCAGTTCCCAGCGTCCAGTCTTTGATTTTTTCCAGAGAGTAATCACTGAATTCGCCAAGCCTTCCAAGAATATCTTCCGCGGCGATATAGCCCCAGGTTAATCCTTCCAGAAGAGATGTAGAGGCGAGACGATTAGCACCATGAAGTCCCGTGCAGGCGACTTCTCCGACTGCATACAATCTTTTGAGATTCGTTCTTCCCTTGAGATCAGTCTTCACTCCGCCACATGTATAGTGTGCGGCAGGAACCACTGGAATCGGCATTTTCGCCATGTCGATTTGGTTCTCAAGGCAATAACCATAGATCGTCGGAAAACGATCTTTGAGATACTCTTCACCTTTAAAACTAATATCGAGATAAACACAGTCTTCTTTTTCAGCAAGCATCTCTTCAAGTATCGCTCGGGCCACGACATCACGAGGCGCCAGCTCTCCGTCCGGATGATACTTCTTCATAAAACGCTCACCTTTGGCATTGATGAGCTTTCCACCTTCGCCACGAACAGCTTCCGAAACCAGAAAACGACGATGAGAAGAACGGTTATAGAAAGTAGTGGGATGGAACTGAATAAATTCCATGTTCGTGACATCCGCGCCTGCACGATATGCCATTGCGTGACCATCACCCCTAGCGCCTTCGGCGTTGGAATGGTGAAGGTAAAGTGCGCCGATTCCGCCAGTGGCAAGAATCGTTACTTTCGAGAGAACTTTTCTCACCTGATTTTTTTCCTGATCGAGAAGATAGGCGCCGAGCACCTGGTTTTCTTCATAACGTTGAGTGATGTCAACGCCATGGTGATCAGGAGTAATCAAATCGATCGCAGTGTGACTGGTAAGGAAAGTTACATTAGGAAATTTTTTTGCATCCGAAAGAAAGTTTAGGAGAGAGATCTGAATCGTCTTTCCAGTCATATCACCTTTATAGATGATTCTCCCTCTCGAATGGGCCGCTTCACGAGTAAAAAGGAGTTCCCCTTCGGCGTCTTTAGCGAAATCAGTATGCGATTTATCAATCAGGATTTCGTCGATGATTTCCGCCGATCGACCTGCGAGAATTTTGGCTGCATCAATATTTGAAGTGTAAGCGGAAGCGCGAATTATATCCGTAACCAGATCTTCCTGGTCATTGAGATCTTTCGGACTGTAGATAATTCCACCCTGGGCCCAGAAAGTATTTGTGATCTCCGGCCTTTTTTCGCGGGTGACGATCGTAATGTTGAGCTTCTTCTCAGCAAGTTTGATGGCGGTGGAAAGGCCTGCGATACCCGTGCCGATGATGAGAACGTCAGTGTTGAAGTCCTTCATAGCGCCTTGTACTTAAGAGAAATATCCACTCGAGGTGCAGAGTAAGTAAGAGATCCCACGCTGAGTGCATCGACACCTTCAATCAGAAAGTCCTTCATTGTATCGAGACGAATGCCGCCGGAAACTTCGTAGATCATTCCTGGTTTTTTTAATTTGACCGCTTCGCGGATCTGATCCGGTGAAAAATTGTCGAGCATCACATGACGAATTCCCAATGCGATTGCTTCATTCAGTTGTTTCAGGTCATGAATCTCAGCGATGATGTTGTTATAGAAAGCACCTTGCGATTGAAAAAACTCATAAGCACCTTTCAATCCACCTAGACAAGATTTGTGATTGTCCTTGATCATCCAGAGATCCGTCTGGCCAAGACGATGATTGAATCCACCACCTGCTCTCACTGCATATTTTTCCAGAGAGCGAAGTCCGGGAGTCGTTTTTCTTGTATCGAGGATTTTGATATTTCCTGCCGAACTCACAAATTTTGAAGTCCAGGTCGCAACTGACGAGCCATGCTGAAGAAGATTCAGGGCAAGGCGCTCACCGGTGACTGCTACATTGAAAGGGATTTTCGTCTTGAATGTGAAGCTTTCCTGATTTGAAATCTTTTTCCCTTCCCATGATGTAACTTCCGAAACATCCACTCCAAGATAAGAGAACACTGCTGTAAAAAAATCCGTTCCCGCTACCAGCATAGGAGATTTGAAATTTAAAGTGAGTTCGACGGGATGAATAGGAAGAGTGCGAAGATAATGAAAGTTTCGATTGAGGTCATCCTCAAGTAGCCAGCGTTCTATCTCAGGAAAAAGACTCTTATGAAGGACCTCATTCATGGGTGGTTTTTTAACTCTTTTCAACCCTAGAAGCAAGGGAATAACCTTTTCGCCCGGTGCCGCAATCCTTTTGAATTTCACAACTTGATCATTCATTCTGTGGCAGGAAGCTTGCTCTCCACTCTGCATGAATAAAACGTGGATGCTGATGATTCTGTCTCTGTCTCTAGGACTTCTCTTGATTCTCAAGACCAATGAGAAAAGAACGCTCGTACCGTATTTTCAAAGCGAAAGGCCTTTGAAGCTTTCGCAGTTTTCTGAGGCAAAGCATGGGCTTTCCACCGAAGATGTGAGTCTTGTGGAATTGTGGGAGTCGATGCTCACCGGAAGGGTTGCACCTCTCGATAAATGGCTTAGACAAGAATACAAGGCCCTCGCCCTTGCCCACGTTTTCACTCCGTCAGGTTTTCATCTCTCCGCACTTTTGTGGCCTCTTCTTCTTTTGTTTCGGAAGAAAAATCACAAGCGATGGCTGTTGGGAACTCTCGGAACATTGCTGTCTTTTCTTCCTGGCCTTTCTGCCCTGAAACGCATGACCTTAGTAAAATTCCTTCAGCAGTTTCTCGGTTTGAAGACTGGATTCATCATCGCTTTTTTTCTGGATCTACTTCTTGGTTCGTTTAACGGATCTCCGCTTGGATTCACTTATAGTTTTCTATTCCTCGGAATTATTTATTCAGGGGCCCGTGGCCTTACATTGATTGTCTGGTTTTTCATCGCTCAAGTTTTGATTGCTTACACGCAAGGAACTCTTGTCTCCCCACTTCTTCTTTTTACGTCTCCATTCATCAATACTTTTCTTGCTCTTATTCTTCCCTTTCTTCTGATTCTTGCCTGGCCTCTATGGCATTGGCAGCTTCACGTGGGAATTTTCCTGCTCAAGCTCGT
>JBJMLZ010000022.1:0-6437 GCA_045805035.1 Bacteriovoracaceae bacterium | reverse complement strand
GTTCTTACGGAAGGAACGATCACCGCGCTCATGGGCCCGAACGGCAGCGGCAAGACCACTCTTCTCAGAATTCTCAGCGGCGAACTTTCTCCGGAGTCAGGATCAGTAAAGACTCAGGACAATGTTGTGTACATGAAGCCGGAGAATATTTCTCCTTCGCTCAATGTACAAAAGTATCTGATGAGCAGGGTGAAGGCCGAAATTGAGGACGATAAAAAAATCCAGCTTTCGCGCGATCTCGCCGACATTTTTGAATTCACCTTTCAGTTGCGACAGACAGTCGGCGAACTTTCTGCCGGGCAGAGACAAAAGGTCATGCTTGCGGGTGAGCTGATCCGGAATCCGAAACTCGTTCTTCTGGATGAACCATTCACGCATCTTGATCCGCACACCCGAAAAGAAATCATCAAATCACTTTTTGAATTTGTCCGCCGGCAGAACATCACTCTGCTTTGGGTGACTCATGATCTGAATGAAGCCGCGAGATTTTCTGACAAGATTGTCCTGCTTCAGCATGGAAAGATTGAACAGGAAGGAACTCCCGAAGAAATTATCAAAGCTCCCCGGAACATTTTCACCGCTCAATTCGTGGGCTATCACAATTTTTTTCCGGTGAAGAGAAAGGGAAATGAGTGGGCCACACCCTGGGGAGATCATTCCTTTGATTTTTCTTCTCAACATGAGGAGGCCCTTCTGGTGGTCCCGGAGACTTCCTGGGAAATTGGTACTTCAAGTGTCCGCGCGAGAATCGAGGACCAATACCTTCGCGATACTTTGTGGACCACACATGCCCGGTGGGAAGAGAAAACAATCATCCTTCAGACTGTTGAGAGACCTGGTAAAGTGGGTGAGCAATTGACTCTCATTCCTCGTCTTGCCGAGTGTTTTCTTATCGCTCTCTAACCGAATGATTTCAGCATCTTAAAGTGCTGACCGCGGACATTCAACTCTGGTCGAAAAAAACCCTTCGTGATAGATATCCCTCATGGCCGTTACGTATTTTGATAAATCCACTTACAAGCGTAAGCCCGAGTGGCTCAAGGTAAAACTTCCCGAGGGCGAAGACTTCAAAGACATTCGCAATAATCTGCGTGAGAAAGGTCTCGCAACCGTTTGCGAAGAAGCAAAGTGCCCGAACATTTCGGAGTGCTGGAGCGCTCGTACCGCAACCGTCATGATCCTCGGTGACACGTGCACACGAGCATGCAAGTTCTGTCACGTGAAGACGGGAAATCCGAAAGGATTTCTCAATCCCGAAGAAATTGAAAACACTTCCAAGATGGTTTCCATCATGAGCCTTCGTTATGTCGTGATCACAAGTGTGGATCGTGACGATCTTCCTGACCATGGTGCAGGTCACTTTGCCGCCGTGGTTGAGCGTGTACATAAAGATCATCCGGAAACAAAAGTGGAAGTGCTCATTCCGGATTTCGCTGGTGACGTTGGAAGGATGCACTTGCTCGCAAAATCCAACCCGTTTGTGATTGCCCAGAACATCGAGACGGTTAAGCGCCTTACGCATCCGGTCCGCGATCCGCGTGCGGGGTACGAAAAGACTCTTGATTGTCTTGAGTTCTATAAGAAAAACTATCCGCACATTCAGACTAAGACTTCCATCATGGTGGGCCTCGGTGAAACCTGGGAAGAAATCCAGGAGACACTCGAAGACGTGCGCGCTCGCGGTGTGGACATCGTGACCTTCGGTCAATATCTTCAGCCATCGAAGCGCCATCTGCCGGTTGAAAAGTTTTATACGCCGGAAGAGTTCCAGGAATTGAAACGTATGGCACTTAAGCTTGGGTTCAAGTTTGTTGCCAGCGGTGCACTTGTTCGCTCATCTTATAAAGCAGGCGATTTCCTCGATTATGTTGAAGGAAAAGAAACGCCATGAAGTCGCCCCTTCACGCCCTCAACTTTGCTTCTTTTGGGCTTTCCATTGAAGACACTGCTTTGATGGATGATCGTTCTCTCGTCGTCGTGAAGTGGAATTGGGATTACTCGCAGGCGCATGCTTTCCAGAAAGCAAGTGTCGCGCTTCTCCAGGAGCATCCACGGCTGCGCGTGTTCATCGTTTGCAGTCATCCGCATGTGTTCACCATGGGCCGCGGACTTCAGCGCGCCAAGAAAGGTCAGACACTTTCTCTCACTGAGTTTTCCGGAGATGCTTCGCTACTCCCTTATCCACTTCACAAGATTGAACGCGGCGGCGGGCTGACATTCCATCATCCCGGACAATTTATTTTCTATCCGATCGTGAAGCTCTCTCCGAAAGAACTTTCGCTTTCTAAAATGATTGATGATGTTTTTTCGATGACGAGTGCCACACTCGCTGAATGGCATTTGCCTGATACGGATACGAACAATGATCTTCTAGGTCTCTGGAAAGGAAACCGGAAGCTCGCAAGCATGGGCATCGCCATCGACAAGCTCACGACCTATCACGGGATGGCGCTTAACTTTTATACTGATGAGCAAATGAAACGTGCGCTTCAGTCACTCAGTCCTTGCGGTATCAATTCCTCTACCTACGCTTCTGTTGATGAGTTTATTTTTCTCCCGGAAGGATCGCTTGAAAGATTTGCAGTAGATTTTCTGAAAAAGGTAAAAGATGGCTGGAAATAGTTTCGGTGAACTTTTTCGGATTACAACCTTTGGTGAGTCACATGGAAATGCACTCGGCTGTGTCGTAGACGGAATGCCGGGAAATCTTCCGGTGAATATCGATGAACTGAAAAAAGAACTCAAACGCCGCGCTCCCGGGCAGCACGCCGTTCATACTGCGCGTACCGAAGCCGACGAGCCTGAGATTCTTTCCGGAGTTTTTGAAGGTAAGACTCTCGGTACTCCGATTACGGTCATCGTGAGAAATACCAATCAAAAAAGTGAAGACTATAAAGACCTGAAAGAATCTTATCGGCCTGGTCACGCGGACAAAACGACCGTAGAAAAATACGGGGTGCGAGATCATCGCGGAGGCGGACGCGCTTCTGGCCGCGAAACGGTCGCGCGTGCCATCGGTGGATACTTTGCGGGACTGATTCTTAAAAATGTTTCTGCTTATGCTTACATTGAACAAGTCGGTCCGTTCAAATTATCTGCACGTCCCGTGCATGGTGCGGATCGAGGAGAAATCAATATCACCGATAAAAAAATGTCGGATGATGTGATTGCGTTTCTTAAAGAGTGCAAGGCAAACGGTGAATCCGCCGGAGGAATCGTTACTTTGTCAGTGAAAGGAGTTCCTGCAGGTTTGGGCGAGCCAGTTTTTGATAAAATGAAAGCGGATCTCGCTAAGGCGATGCTCTCACTTCCTGCATGCGTGGGATTTGATCTGGGCGCGGGATTCAGCATGGCAAGCATGAAAGGCTCAGAAATATCTTCTGACCGGAAAAATTTCGGTGGCATGGAAGGTGGCATCACTAACGGCGAAGAAATTCTTCTCCGCGTGGCCTTCAAGGCACCTTCAACTTTGGGTGAAAAAGCAAAAGCAGGAAGGCACGATCCGTGCATTCTTCCGAGAGTCGTCCCTGTCGTTGAAGCTATGGCGAAGATTGTGCTGGCCGATCACTGGCTGAGACAGTCTGCGTACTCGCCTTTTCTTCCTTCAAGAAGCGGTCAGTGATCGCAATCAGTCCCTGAGCGCGACGCCTTACGGTCACGAGTTCAGGTGTCTCCTGAGTTTCCTCGAGTATGAGCGACGACTTGTCTTTCCACTTCCAGTACTTGTCGTGATGGTAAGCACCTTCGGCGCTGGCGTATATGCCGGATGAATTTTGAGAAATACCGCTTTTTGAAATCATGTCGTCACCGAGACCAATGTATTCAGCATTGGAGAGAGTGAGATGATAGAGCGTCGGGAAAATATCTTCGTGTGATCCGAAGTGAGAAAGATCAACTTTCTTTTTCATGCTGTCCGGGACCGAGATGAAAAATGGAACTGCCCAGCGCTTGAACTCCTGTGGATTATCCACGCCCTTATTGATCCAGTAACTATGGTCACCCGTAACACCAACCACGAGTTTCTCGCGAAGTGGCCCGGACTTCATGCGGGTGATGAACTCGCCAAGTTTCTGGTTCGCGTACTGAAGAGCAAGGAAGCGTTTCATCGCAAGCTCTTCATCAAAGGTGATGCGATCCATGCGCTCTTTGGTAAGTACAACCGGAAGTGGTTTATACGTTGTCGGATATTCAAACGGAGGGTGATTGGAAGTGGTCATGACGAGGAAGAACTGAGGCTTCGTCGCGGTTCTGATCTGCTCTTCAATAAACGAGAAGAGATATTCATCGAAGATTCCCCACTCATTCCCCAGATCGCGTGCTTCGAAGTTATTGAGCTCCGGCATTGCCTCTTTCATCTCATCCGCGCCCCAAAGATGATCATACTTCTGCGCAGTCAGGAATTTTCCAAGCTCTCTCCACCCAAGCTTTCCGCCGTAGATGAAGTGAGTGTCATAGCCTTTATTTTTAAAGGCCAGATGGCCTGAGCTTCTGATGTGGGTGCTGACGAATTCCGACTCCGAGAGGAAGCGCGCGCCCGGACGAATCGGTTGCGAAGTTGCGACAGAAACAATGGAGCCAATGGTTCCGTTTTCCGCCGGAAGGAAATTTTTAAAGTAATAACCCTCCTGGAAATGCTTCTTGAGCTCGCCGAGAATATGGAAGTCGTCTGCGTCCTCATCATTCCAGTAAGAGCCGAAACTCTCCATGACAACCATCACTACGTGCTTCGGATTTTTTTCAAGTTCCGCGTTCACTGGAGTTTTACGTTTGAGATTATCGTAAAGAGTCCCGGGACCGGGCTTCTTCCCGAAGGCCGCTTCATAGGCATCAACCCACGAAGTGAAACCCATCGCATTCGTGAAATCAAATTCTCCTCGGCCATAAGTCTTTCTGATTTTGATCGCACGATTCAGAGCGATCGGGCCATTGAGGGCGACCTCATTCATGAAATCGTTACTGCTGAAGTGAGCGTCTTCAATCGAAAGCGGAAGACGGGTAAAAGTTCCACGGCCGAAAAACGCGAGCACGATCATACCGACAAGAAGTGTCGCAGGTGCTTTCCAGTCAAACACGCGCGGTTTGAGGTCAAACTCAAACGGCGAGAACATGAGTTTTACGAAACGGTACCAGAGGTAATGCACGAGAAAGATCACAGCGAGAAGAACGGGAACGTTGTAGTTCTTCCATACCGACATGAGTACTGCATACGTATCATCTTCAAAAAGACCAAAGAACAGAATGTTCATGTGATCCTGGTAATACGAATAGAACGCGAGATCAAAAACGTATAGCCACACGAGAGCGGTGTAACCGCAAACAAGTATCGCGATGATGATTGAGCGCGAAACCCTGATCACCGTCTTACCAGGAATGAAGTAGGCGATATTCAGAATCAAGAACGGAATCGCGTTAATGTACGCGAGTGGTATGAGGTCAAAGCGCAGACCAAGGAAAAGCGCGGTCTTCCAGAGAGCGAGTTGATTGACAACTTCCTTGGCGTCGCCAAAGTAAAATGTGAATCCAATGCGGGCCACAGTCATCACGACTGCGACGGCAGCAAAAAGTAAAAATAGATTCTTAGTCCAGCGCCAGTAGAAATGGCGGAATGACAGGTTCATTTCGTCCTTGAGTTATGGATCTATAATAAGTGGTGAGCGAAAAAATGCAAGAACAGGACGCCTATTCCTGGTCGTCTCCGAACATGAGATTTCGCTCGAAATCCTCAGGTTTGGTTGCATTCGATTTTGCTTCTTCCAACGTGATCAGGCCCTTCTTATAAAGCGCCGTGATTGCCTGATCGAAGCTCTGGGCACCGGAACCGTTCCTGCCCTTCATGATGTAGGTATAAATTTCCGCTGTCTTTACAGGATCGAGAATGGATTCTTTGATCCCCGGATTGTTGATCATGATTTCCTGAGCGGCGACCCTTCCTTTTCCGTCGGATGTTTTCAAGAGTCGCTGGGAAATTGTCGCATGAAGGTTGTCCGCAATACGTGTGCGAACAACATGCTGCTCTTCCGGAGGAAACATCGAAATGAGTCGTCCGATAGTAGAAAGTGCATCTGTCGTGTGAACAGTTCCGAATACGAGGTGACCGGTTTCCGCTGCTTTAAGTGCAATCGAAATTGTCTCCGCGTCCCGCATCTCACCGATCAAAATGATATCCGGATCCTGCCGTAGGGCCGAGCGAAGAGCGGAGTTAAAGTCAGAAGTATCCGCGCCGATTTCACGTTGGGTGACACGGGCCTTGATCGGAACATGAATATACTCCACTGGATCTTCCAGAGTGAGAACATGAACCGCTGAAGTCTTGTTGATGTAATTGATCATCGCTGCGAGAGTCGATGATTTACCGGAACCGGTGGCACCAGTTACGAGAACCAGACCAGCGTTGGCGCTTGCAATCCGGTTAATCACCGTCGGGAGCTTGAGTTCTT
>JBJMLZ010000021.1:0-6297 GCA_045805035.1 Bacteriovoracaceae bacterium | reverse complement strand
AGAACTCATCGGTGCCGCTCACGCAGGATGTTTTGCCATGGCGTTCTCCTTCGAGCTGGAGAAGGCGGGATTCACTGCCAGGGACATCGATGTGGAGGCGCAGGTGAATCTCGAGAACATCAACAACAACTGGACCGTGAATCGCGTGAATCTTGTGGTGAACGCTCAGGTTCCCGGGGCGAGTGAGGAAAAAATCCGGACCGCGGCGGAAACCGCGAAAGCTAATTGTCCGATCTCGCGACTTTTGAATGCCGAAATCACAATGGATCTTCGTACCGGAAAAAGCATGGCCGCCTAGTCTGATGCTTGAAAGGTCTGGCACTCCGCTTGCTTAAATAAACGCGGAGGGCCTTATGAAAATCCATCAACTGCCTGTGAGAGACCTGGCCATTGACGTAGGACTGATGCTCGGAATGTTCGCAGCGATCTTTGCCTTTGGAGTGGCGGCTCTTCCTCTCATCCCAGCATAAAAAAAACTCTGCCCAAGGGCAGAGTTTCTTCATTTTAAATTTTTGATTGACCTAGAGAGACGCGATGGAATTGAATTCGCTTTCAGGCACGCGCTCAACTCTCAGCACTCCGTTCACCGCAGTCTTCAGGCGAACACTGAGAAGAGTAGCATCCACACCTTTCTCCGTTTTTGTCTCAGTCACTTCAAAAGTTTCCGAGCGGCCAACCTGGCCAACTGAAAGATCCTGATACTGGATTTCGTATTTACCTTCTGAAAGTTTATCAATCACGAAATCGCTTCCTGCCCTGATGAAAACGTGACGGGCAATCGCAGGTGTTCCGTTTTCGAATGTCACGAGCTTGAGATAAACATCATTGGCATTCTTTGAATTAATAACTTTAAGCGAAGATGCGCCTTCATTGTTTGTCTGCTGGTAGCCGGCCATATAACCACTGGCCTCCGGGAAGACCTGGCCGTTCGGTGCAGTCAAAGGTCTTGAGTAAGAAGTTGCTTTCGGGAAAATTTCGTCGAGTCCAAGGAAGCCTACGCGAGAAAGAAGCTCCTGCTTCGTCGTAATTCCCATGAAGACCGCGCCGATGATGGCGAGTGAACAAGCGATCGCTACAATCTTGGAAGCAAGGCCGCTATTCATGTCTTTCAGAGATTTTCTCTGGTTGAGATCGAAGTTAATGACTTTCTCGAGATCGATTGATTTTGGGACTTCAACTTTCGCTCTCACTTCCACCTTCATCGGAAGCGCAGGAATCTCTTCCGGAAGCGGTGGAAGTTCAACCGGCACTTCAGAGCGCGCAGCTTTTTTATTCATCGCTTCGGTGAGCATGCGATCGTAGGTTGAGCGTGATACCGGCTCTCCCAGAATCGAAAGCGCCTTATCCAGTTCCGCATTCATCTGCGGATCACCACCGAACATTTTCTTTAAGACATTGTAGGACGCCTGGAGTTCGGCATACGAGCAGGTATTGGATACGTTCAGAGTCTCGTAGTAATTCGGCATTCTCATAGGGCCTCACGGGGTAGTTGGTTACCCAGAAAGAGTACTCCCAATCCGGAAGGGCGGAGCACACAGTGAAACAATTACAAATCCCACTAACCTTTGGACAGGCCAAGGCCCCGGCAGTTTTTGGGCTTTACCGGGAGCGCGGTTAAGGATATGAAATGACGTATGATAGAGCTTATTTTGAACTGGCTTTTGTCCGCCACCGCCCTCTTTCTCACCTCAAAAATCGTCGATGATTTCCGGCTGAAAAGTTACGGATCTGCGCTCCTCGCGACTGTGGTGGTGGGTTTTTTAAACTGGACGGTGCGACCGATCCTTCTTCTTTTCACTCTCCCGATTAACATCCTGACCCTTGGCCTCTTCACGTTTGTGGTGAATGCCATTGTTCTTAAAGTCGCGGCAAAACTCATGCGTGACTTTGATATTGTCGGATGGATGCCTGCCATTATCGGCGCAGTGGTGTTGTCGCTCCTGAACCTTGTTCTCTACGGAATCTTTCCAGTCTAGAGAAGGTGCATCCTCACCGCAACTGAGATGGTCTCCGCAGAATTGCTGGTCCTGAGTTTTTTCATGATATTCAGGCGGTGAGTTTCCACGGTGCGAGTGCTGATCGAAAGCTGGCTCGCAATTTCCTTGGAACTAAGTCCACCGGAGAGAAGTTTTAAAATCTCAAGCTCGCGGCCGGTGAGAAGATCAGGTGTCGCAATTTTTCCGACTGAGGGTGACGCTGGTTCCGAGCATTCCATCTTCCCCGCCATGATGTTTTCCAGGAAGCGGAGAAGTTCGTTTGAGTCACAATCTTTGGCGAGATACCCGTTCGCCCCGAGAGACAATGCTTTTTTCATGTACTCCGGATCGTTGTGCATGGAGAGCACGAGAACTTTCAGGTCGGGCCTCATCATTTTCACTTTCTTCAGAATGTGAAGGCCGGAGACGCCGGGAAAAGAAATATCGAGGACAAGGATGTCCATCGGAATTCTTTCCACCTCGTTCAAGAACTTTTCCGGATCACCGTTTTCGCCGATGACCTGGAAATTTTCATTGCTCTTCAGGATACTCCTGATCCCGTCGCGGATAATCTTGTGGTCATCCAGTAAGTAAACTTTAAACGGCGTCGGCATAAAAAACATTCTCCATGGGAACCTCGATTAGATAAGTTAGTCCTTGTGGCGTATCCACACGCTTGATTCCGGCCCCCATCAGATCAGCGCGATACTGCAGAACCCGCGGCATAGAAGAATCTTTCTTCATACCAATGCCGTTGTCTTCGTATCTCAGGACGAGTGTATGTTCTTTCTCACAATGAATATCGAGTCTGACTTTTGTGGCCTTTGAGTGCTTCATGGTATTCTGAACGAGTTCCTGCACCATCCGGTATATGTTCACGTCAAGGCCCGATTGAAATTTCTGCTTGAGCTTTTCATCATCACAGTTGTAGGTCATCTCGACCTTGAAGAAATCCTGCTTGGTCCGGAAATCATGCCTGAGGGCCGCAAAGAGCCCAAGCTCTTTCAGTTCCGCGGGCATCAGATGATCCGAAACGATCCGGATCTCTCTCACCGCTGTATCACAAAGTCCCTTGAGCTTTTCAGGTTCCTCTCTCTGAGAGAGTCCCCACTTCAAGGCAGTGATGATCTGTCCCACACCATCATGAAGATCAATCGAGATTTTTCTTTTTTCTTCTTCACCGGCGGTGAGAATTTTGAGGGTAAGCGAATTGATCTGCGATTTCATCTCCGCGATGAGCGAAAGAATCTTCCGCCCACCGAACCAGGCGAGGAAAAGTGAGAGAAGAAAGAAGCCCGCGCAAAGAAGAAAAATTCTTGGAAGAAGCACCAGCAAAGGACGAATGACTTCCGCACTGTCAATTTCGGACAGGAGAACGAGATCCATCTGATCGAAGACAAATGGAGAATACGCACTCACGACTTCCTTGTTACGGTAATCGCGGATCTTGTGCACTCCTGTTTTCTTAAGTGTGGCGAGCTTGATGGAGTCATGCGGGATTTTAATAAATTCTTCGCGCAGATGCCGGGAAGCGCTTCGAATGAGATGATCAGTGCCAACGAGATAAATTTCCCCGGTCATACCAAGTCCCGCTCTTTCGCCGAGAACGCGATTGATGCCATTAAAATTTAAAAGCCAGGCGTGATGTTTTCCCCGGAATGGAACATCAATAATCATCCGATCAGTTCCCACCGGTGTAAACCGAAGTGGATGGAGAGAGTCCAGGAGTTCGGCAGTGATGACATCCGTGCCGGTTTTTCTCACCCACAATCCGCTGCCACTTTTTGTAAACGTGGAAGAAAGTGATTCACGAAGATGACCGTCATCCTGAAACGTCGCCGCTTCATCAGTTGCCTGATGAACAAGATCTTTCATGTGAATAAAATAAAATTTCAATTTCTCTGAGGCCAGAGCGCGTACTGACTCCATCTGCTGACTTGTTCTTTCTTCCAAGAGTGATGTTGAAGCAAAATAAAAAAATGAATACGCGAACGTGATGTTCAGCAGTCCGAGCAGGACAAGAATCAGAAATAGTTTCCGAGAAAGAGAATCTTTTTTCATTGGTATAGCCGGTGATTATACATAGCGTTGGAAGGAATGCCCTTCCGTGCTTATACGTACATACCCAATTTGGTCGATCATGACCTGACTCAGGTGACTGGCTAAAGACTACGCTTGAATGTCAAAGAGAAGACGCGTTCAGAGGCATCTCGGGAGTTCTTTGATGATTTGAGTTAGCGCTGACTCATATTGAAGGACGGAGAAAGCAGCGAGTCCGATCTGCGAAGGACTGCCGCTCGCCATAGAAGTAGAGAGAAGTTTTTTTTGCGAGTCATAGACGTCAATACTGACCATCGCGAGCTTTTTTTCGGGATCATCATAAAGACTTCTCTTCGTGAGACGAACGGCAATCTCATATTGATAGTCACGGTCGCGGATCACGTAATGATTGAGAGTGAGCTTCTTCAGGAACTTATTGAAGTCCTGGATGGAAAATGATGTCTGATTCTTCACGAATTTCAGATTGATCGGACAGGCCATAGCAGTGGCGGTTGATGTGAACAGAATCATCATCAGTACAAATTTCATAGTGCTCCTCAATTTGGTTGTTTAATAGTTCGCCGAAGACTATTCATCAACCCCATGAGAAATATTACACAGTCGATTCTGATCGTAGCGCTCGTCTTTTCAGCTGCCTGCTCAAAGGGCGGTGGCGGAAGTTCTAAAAAAGGACAACCGGAAAGGCACCAATCCCCTTCAACGACTCCGGAAGTGCATCCGACTCCGACGCCTACGGAACCGACTCCGACGCCGACTCCAACTCCCACTCCGACACCGGACCCAACTCCCACACCGGATCCGACGCCGACTCCTGCACCAACTCCGAATCCGGATACTGGTTCCACCACTCCGGATATGGTTCTCATTCATGCCGCCGCAGAGTTTGTCGACATCACTGATGAAGTGAGAAAGGACAAGCTTGAGCGTTCCATCCAGCTTCTGGAAAGAATCCTGAACTCGACCATCTTCCGCGATCGCGTGAAGGTCTATACCTATAATGGGGAGAAGGCCTTCGTGGATAATAAGTCACAGAATAATGAGATGATTCTCCAGACGATCATCGACGGCAGCGAGAATCTCTCTCCCGGAAAAGACAATGCAATCAATGTGCAGCTGACTTTTTATTATGCCAGTAACTCAACCGTGGGCTACACGACTCCCACGACAAAACTCATCAAGATCAACCTGAAGTTTTTTGATCAATACTCTCACTCGGAAGTTGCGGGGAATCTCGCGCACGAATGGACTCACAAGCTGGGATACGATCACGCTTCTTCTTACAGCGAACAGCGGAACCACTCTGTACCGTATGCGATCGGTTACATGGTCCGCGATATCGGTGAAGATCTCGAAGGCGAATAATTCTTAGTGTTCGCTGGTCTTTTTACAGAGATCCGCGGGCACCATGAACTCTCCCACGGATTGCCCTTTCACATTCTCATAGCGGTAAACAATCGGCGCGTTCAATTCCATGAGCGCCATTCTTTGCCGTTTATTAGAGCAGATCGTGGAAAGGATCTGCTGCTTCACTTTCGGAAGTGCGGTCGCCGATTCCGCGGGAGTGGCATCCACGAGAACATGATAAGTGAGATGATTATTCTCAACCGTGGTCTTCCGGATTTTCGTCATGCGGTCGATGACTTCAGGAAGATCCTCATTGATTTTTTCAGACAGTGTCTCAAGTGTGGGAGGAGTCTGAGCAAAAGCCGAATAAACAAAAAGCATCACGAGAAAATTCATTTTTCCTCCCGGGAATTGAGCTGCCCGCAGGCAGCGAGGATTTCATCACCGCGGGTGAAACGCACGAGAGACGAAACTTTATATTCATCCAGAATCGCTTTGAAGCGATTCACATCAACTTCCGACGGACGCTCGAACTTTGCTCCCGGAAACGGATTGAACGGAATGAGATTCACAAAAGCGCGCTGGCCTATGAGGGCCTCTCCTAATTTTCTCGCGTCGTCTTCGGAGTCATTGAAGTCTTTGGCGACGAGATACTCGTACATAACAAATCTCTTCTTCGATCTGGGAATAGACCTCACGATCTCCAGAACTTTTTCCACCGGCCACTTCTCATTGAGCGGAATAAGCGCACTTCTTTTTTTGTTATCCATGGCATGAAGAGAGAGAGCGATGTTCACATCAGGCATCTCATCCTTCCAGCGGAGAAGCCCCGGCACATATCCGGCAGTCGAGATCGTGATCTTGTCCGCCGCAATTGAGAGTCCATGCTGGGAGGTAAAAATCTCGCAGGCCTTTT
>JBJMLZ010000020.1:0-9313 GCA_045805035.1 Bacteriovoracaceae bacterium | reverse complement strand
ATCGTTCACAAAATTGAAGTGATTGTACCAATCCTTGTATTCAAACATGATCTGGTGAAGAGCAGTCCAGGTTTCCGTCATTGCTGAAGGCCCACCCCAGTGACAAGCGGCCCCGCCGTTTACTGCCGCGAGATCCATGAGCGCAATAAAGGAACGAGTCGCCCTCGGATCTGCCAGAAGCACTTCCTTACCATGAGAGTTCTTCACCTTCACCGTATAGCGAGGAGCCCCGGTTGGTGCGGGAAGAAGTTTCGGTTTAATATTCAAGGGCTTAAGTGACATGGAAGTACCACCTTTCGAGGAGAAATTTTTGTCCTAAGTATGAGCTTTTTGAACGCTTTAAGTCCACAATTTTCTTCAACTTCTCGCTTGCCAAGGTGCTCAAAACAGCTTAAGTTTTCTGAACTTAAAATTACTCATTCGACCAAGGAATAACCATGGCACGTCAATGTGATCTCACTGGAAAAAATCGTCAGGCAAACCATAAGGTGTCTCACTCGAACATCAAAACTCGCGTTTTCAAGCAGCCGAACCTCAAGACGAAAAAAGTTTTTGATCCTGAAACTGGTCAAACGATCCGTCTCAAGCTCGCGACTTCTACAATTAAAACTCTCGATAAAATGGGACTCTCAAAGTTCCTCCGGAAAAACTTCCGGTAATAAACCCTTTGCCATAAAAAGCCAAAACGAGCTCCCGAATGGGAGCTCTTTTATTTCTACCCGACCTAACTACTCCAGATAATACTTCTCTCTCCCACAAAATTTGATTTTGAGCGACAATGTTCCTTGAGAGGAACAAACGACATGATTTACAACAAATCAGGCCATCCAGTTGAAGTGAAGAAAATCTCTATCCGTATGTGGAGTCTTCGTGACGAAATCGAGGCCGCACTCGAGCGCCGGATGAAAGAATGTGAGGCCGCCGGAGTTCCCCTCTTCATCGAAGACATCAAATCTTTCTATAACCTCAACATGAAAGCTCCGCTGACGGACAGATCCAATGTCCTTCCTCTTCGCGCGGGCCAGGCCTCAAGTGATGACTTGAATTCCCTCATGGCCTCCTTGAAAGAAGAGGATAAAGTTCCTGAGACAGAAGAAACAAAATCAGCAGATGAAGTTCTCGCCACTCTTGATGACAATAAAGAACCGCCGAAGACTTTTTCTGAAGCAGAAGAAACACTCGCTGAGCAGGCCCAATTGGGTGCGGATAACAAAAAACCAAATCCGATTCTCGAGCGTCCTTACCAGCGCCAGGCGCCTGACCTTGACCTGATCTCTTATGGTTTCTGTTTTCTCTCTGACATTCACATGGAAAACCTCCTCGCTTTCACGCAGGGGAAATTTCTCCAGGGTCAATCAGTAGTCGTTGAGTTTCTCATTCCACAGAATTTCATGATGACTGCCGACGTGACCTATTGCCACTACTACGCTCTTCGCTCACGGATCATCAGCTCTACCAAGCCCGATTATCGTGTTCAATGTAAGTTCAGTTTCGGTCTTGCCGGGGAACGTGAAAAGCTTCGCTCGTTCCTGAAGTCAATTGAACCGACTGTCACTGAGAAGAAACGCGTGAAGAAAGAAACCGAAGACGAGAACCTCGGTCTCTAGTTATAATCTTTCTATGCGATCCTACTTAAAACCCCAACTGTCGACCGTCCTCGTCGCCTTCTTCTTTTTCATCCTGCTTTTTCTGGGATTGTTCGCGGAAGTTTTTGAAAACGAAACTCCTGAAGTCGATCTGGCACAGATCTACGCCAACCCCGTTCCCGTGGCCGAGCTTCAGCATTTGAAGTCGATGAAGATCAGTAACAAGCAAGGTGAGTTCGATCTTTTAAATCAGCATCCGGAAGGAAATCTCGAGGGCCCGTGGCAGATGACCGCACCTCAGGCGTTGGTGGTGAAAGCAGAAGTCATCTCGAAGATCATTGAGGCCTTCAACGTCATCCGCGTGAGAAATTTCCATCGTCTTGAGCCGATCAATATCACTTCGTACTCACTCGACAATCCGACCCTCACACTTCTCTTCACCAATTTCAGGGACCGGAAGTTTGAGATCAAGATGGGTCTCATTAATCCGATCGACAACTCCGCCTACATGACGATCTCCACTCAGAATCAGATCTATCAGATCGATCCTCTGGAGATTCAGCTGGAGAGCTATGATCTTGCTCAGCTTGTGGAATCAAAAATCCTCGCGCTGAACGTGGACTCACTCGTTTCTCTCGAGATCTACGGTGAGGCCGGGCTTCTCCTGAAACTTTTGAAGAAAGAAGACAAATGGCTGGGCGAAGGCGGAGTCGAACTTGCTGGCGCGAAAGTGACAAAGTTCCTCGAACGCCTTGAGGCAATCAAGAGTACATCCATCCTTGAGAATCTCACTGGCGAACAAAAAGAAGTCATGGATCGCGCGACTGCGGTTCCTCACTACAGCTTGAAACTCATCACCAATCAAGGTGTCCGGACTTATGTTATTGGTGAAGTGAAAGGTGGAATTCCTGGAACAAGTATCAATGGCAATGTGTATGCGCTTTCAGGTGAAGAGCGGAAATCATATGTGTTGATTGATAAGGACCAGCTGAAAGTCTTCGGGACGAAACAAAACGAGCTCAAATGAAAAAGGGACCCAATCGGGTCCCTTTTTTTTATCACTAAAAAAAACTGATTACTTAATTTCTTTGTGAACAGTGTGACGACGAAGATTTGGATTGTACTTCTTCATCTCGAGACGCTCTGGAGTCGTCTTTTTGTTCTTTGTAGTTGTATAGCGTGAAGGTGAAGCACCTTCTTTACGAGCTTCTGTACATTCTAATGTAACGATTACGCGTGGGCCTTTTGCCATAACTTCCTCTCATGTAGACATTTCTAAAAAGTCTCGACATTATGGGGCAAAGCTAACTAATTGACAAGTGGTTGATTGAGAGAGTCTATACTATGCAGAGCGTAAATATCGGAAACTGGCCTTATTGCCGTTATGAAAAAGAGAACTTCTGGGCCCAAATTACCTTTGGGGCCGACCCGGAATCTATCCAGGAAGACCGTCTGGAATACTACGTGACCGTCCTTCAGGACGAAATGAACGAGGTTTTTCAGAAGAAGTTTGATTCACTGACCGAGGCCTGCTTGTACCTGAATTCGAATTACAATGATTGGACCTTCCACGATCAGACGGCTACAAAATCAGGTTGCTCGACCTGTGCTGCTCACTAAAATCCGGCGTTAGAAGTTCAAATCTTTTCCCGTCAACGAGCCCTTTATGGATCGTTTTCCCTTCATATTCAAAGTGAGGGGTCTCTCCAAAAAGCCATTCCCATGAGCGAAGGTGCCGGAAACTTTCCTGCACCTGCGGTTCAGAAAGAATTGTTCCTTCCAGAGTATGAGGAACTGTTTTCAGGTGATGAGAAATGATTTCAATGACGTCATTGATCTCAGTGCCTGGAAATTTTTCCTGAAGAGTGATGACTTTTGAGCGCACGGAAGCGATCGACTTGGTCGCAGTCGGAATAAGAGTATGCTTGAGACTCTCTTCAAGTTGATCGAGATTACTTGAAACCAGAAATGTTCCATGATGAAAGGATCCAAACTTTGTCTGCTTGAAAGCGGAACCGGATATTTTTCTTCCGTCGAGCCAGAGATCGTGACGGGGAGAAATCTCAAGGTGAATATCAGCTTTCTTGAACGCTTCCTGGAGAACTTCCGCGTGCTTTCTTCGGTTGATCATCGCGTCCGGAGTGATGAAGGAGAAATTGAGATTTCCTTCGTCATGGAACACGCACCCTCCGCCACTCTGGCGGCGGACCAGCCAGATATCTTTTTTCACAAGATAAGAAAGATTGGTTTCAAGCCACGGATTCTGAAAACGGCCAAGCACCACGCACGGGCGATTCACGTAGAGAAAAAGTACCGGCAAATCTGCTCCCCCACGGAGAAAATGATCCTCAAGCGCAAGGTTGAGGAAAGGATTATGATAGGGAGAAACAAAAGCGCGCATGGGCTTATGATAGACGGAAAAGAACCTCCGGGCCATAATAGAGAAAACAAGAGGTGACTATGCTTACTGCCATTCTTCCGGAACTTCCGATCGTTGGGCGACTTGAACTTCAAAGCCGTGATGGAGAAACCATTTCTCATATCTACGTCACGAAGAAAAAGGCGACAGCGCTGAACCCATTTTTTGAAAGTTGTTACAGGGAACTGAAGGCCTATCTCGAAGGAACAAAGACTGAACTGGATCTTCCTCTTGATATGACCGGCATGACAACTTTTCAGGCGAAAGTTCTGAAAGAGATGAAAAAAATCCCTTATGGCGAAGTCAGATCTTATGGAGAGCTGGCAAAAACGATGAAGTCCAGGGCCTTTCAGGCCATCGGCAATGCTTGTGGAAATAATCCCTTCATGCTGATTTATCCATGCCATCGCGTAGTCGGGACTAATGGCCCCGGCGGATTTGCCCACGGATTAAAGATGAAGAGTGAGCTCCTGAAGCTTGAAGGTTACTCACTCTAAAATTTTAATTGTTCCCGCTTTCCCATCCAGACGTACGCGCATTCCGGTTTTAATGGTCTTGATAAGACCCGGCACACTCACGACGGCTGGAATTCCCATCTCGCGCGCGACAATTGCCGAGTGAGAAAGAAGTGATCCGCGCTCAACGAGAAGTCCGGAGATCGAAGGATACAGTGGCACCCAACCAGGATCAGTTCTCGCGGTGACAAGAATTTCGCCGTTCAATTCGAGATTATCTGAGGGATCAATCACCACTTTCACGATTCCTTCGACGATTCCTGGAGAACACGGAAGGCCCTTCAGGTCATATTCGTCCGTCGCTTCCGCCATTTTCACTTCATTCTGGAACGTGTTCTTCCAGTAGACCGCTCCCCTTGTCACAATTCTTGAACTAGGCTCCTCGGCGAATTTTTCGTACTCCGATTTCCTGAGTGCAATGAGAGCAGGAAGATTGTAAGAAGGAAGAGCGCCATTGTAGATACCGAAAACTTCCTCAATCGTGAGCCAGAAAATGTCGCGGGGATTTTCAATCGCACCGACAAAGGCAAGATCTTCGCCGATCGAGCGAAAAATCGTTCGGGCGACACCATAAATACGAGTGCGGGCAAAGCGCGTGTTCTCACGATTTTTTACTGCTTTTCTCGCGTGCTTTAAGACCCAATTATAAATGATGCGTCTACCGAACGGGAGTTCGATATTTACTTTTTTCTCCGCAAGGGCCCTGCGTTCTTTTTCTTTGGAATCGTCTTCAACCGGAAGACTTGCAGCTTTTAGATAATTCTTGAGACACACAAATAAGTAAGAGGGATCGGTCACAAGATCGATCTCTTCGAGCTTCATCTCGCTCATGCAGCGGAAACCATATTTATCAATGTAGTTTTCCAGTGCTTTGTAGAAATCGTGAAACTCAGATTGTTTAACCGCCTCCATGCCGTCGCGGGATTCACGAGTAAGAATAATTTCTTTGAGCTTTGGTTGGGCCGCGGCCATGTGAGCGAGCTTGATCATGGCCTTCGTAGGCTCAGCACTTTCGAGTCCACCTTCTGCCGCAAGAAGATCATTCTGAATGGTGGACTCAGCCCCAAACCATTTGAGGGTGAGTTTCCGGAGAAGCCCGAAGTGAACCATGCAGAGAAAGTCGTTGATGATCGGCGCTTTCCAGCGGCCAAGCATATTGCGTTCCACTTCCGCGTAAATGTTCACGAGCTCATCGCCTCTCATGCGAGTAAGAGGCATGGCCTTGTAACGATCATAGTCCTTATGAAATGTAGCGAGAAAATCTTCCACCACACTCTGGATGATGAAGTGATATTTGAGGAAATTAAAACCGGTGATGGCGGTACGGAATTTTCCACGCCACGTGCCCCACGAAGGGTGAGATTTCGTACGCTCTTCGATCTCTGCAGAAAGTCCTTCCGAAACGCCCATCATGGTCTCCATGAATTCCTTGTTGGACTTGAATCCAGGAAGCACGCCGACGAGCTTGTACCAATTGAAGAGATTATAAAACACGCGGCCATTGATTGAACCCAGCATGTAAGAGAGATAAGAGTCCATATCCTTGATGATTTCATTCGGGAGACCCAGGACTTCGCAGAACTGGACGTAAACTGCCTTGTAGTTTCTGAGCGCAAAAGAAAATGAGAGTGGTGAAGTAAGACCGCCGTAACTTTCAACGATGTTCGAGTTATCCCAGAGATTAATATAACCCTGGAGATCATGATCGATGGTTGTCACCGGTCTTGTCTGAAGAAGCCAGACTTTTCCCTCGGCAATCGCCCACTCGATATCCTGCGGACGACGATAATCTTTATGAATTTTATTTCCCAGTTCAAAGAGTTCATTTAATTCTTTTTCCGTGAGAGAAGGAGCTTCACGCAGAGACGATTCAACAGACAAAGTAGCGCACTGGCCGTTCGGTCCTTTTTTGAGCATCTGTTCTTTCGGAACAATATCTTTTTCAAGGACTGCGCCATCAATTGATGAAAGCCAGAAGGAATCAGCGTTGAGCATTCCTGATACGAGCCCTTCGCCTACACCATAAACAGATGAGACAACAAACTTATCAAGTTTCTTGGCGATGGGATCACAAGTAAACATGACTCCTGACTTCTGAGGATCAATCATTCGCTGAAGAACAACCGCGACACTGATTTTTAAGACGTCGAGTTTGTTTTCTCTTCGATAAGCAAGTCCCCTTTCAGAGAATGCACTCGCCCAACAACCCTTTACGCTTTCTACGATTTTCTCCCGTCCGGTGACGTAGAGGAAACTTGAAAGCTGGCCCGCAAAGGAATGGGCACTGCCGTCTTCATCCGCAGCAGATGAGCGAACCGAAATCATGGTTGTCGGTCCAAGGATCTTCATTCCCTCGTCAATAAGTTTATCGATCTCTTCCGGAAGGTCAGTGGCCATGATGAGTTTAGTGATTGTGGCCTCGGCTTCTTTGCCTGAAGTCCTCCCCTCGAGGAAATCAGCAAGAATGGTTTCAAAACGCGCACGAAGTTTAGTCACATTGAGGAATTCATCAAAGTGACGTTTTCCGAGGACAACCCATTCCGGTACCGGGAAACCCGACTGACTCATGAGATAAAGGTTATGCCCTTTTCCTCCGGACTCATTTTTTGCAAAGAAAGCAGTAGAAGACTTTGTGACCAGCATCGCTAGCTCCAGAGAAGGATGAAAAGAAGAACAAAGTGCAGGGCCATATAAATTGTCGAAAGATTACGGAAAGATTTGGCAGGCAGAGATTTCAGATTCAGAACATGCGGAAGAAGACACAGGACATAGACTGCGCCGAGAACAAGTAACCAGCGTACAGTAAAGAGTGCGCGCAATTGGAAGAGAAAGACGAGAGCGAGGAAGACTTGCGAAGCACTCAAAAGATAGGCGCCTTTCAAAGTGAAGATTTTTGAATAGCTAGGAACGTTTTCTCTTTCCTCATGAGGATCAAAAGTCTTTCGCGCAAATTCAAAAAGATTAAAAACAAACCAGTGAGACAGGACGAAGATGTCAGTGGCCTTCGACTCGAAAACGGTATAACCGAGGTTGGCGGCAATCATGGTAAAGGCGAGCATTGCGACGACAATGGTGTGAGACATCGCATAGGTCGTGAGCTTCGGTCGAAGCCAGTCACCGATGAAAAACTCCTCGTACATGAGAAGCGAATAGAAAATAGAAGCGATGTACAGGAGCATCGGAAGAAGACCGAAGCTTCTCACGAGGACGAGTTCCAGAAGAATGATAAAGAGAATCATCTTCTTCACTTCCGGGACTTTAATCAGACCCCGGGCAAGCGGTCTGGTGGGATTGATGACAAGATCAACTTCGTAGTCTTTAATCTCGTCAAAGAGCCGCATGCGGAAAAAGAAAAGAAATCCCAGGACACCGAGGATGAGAATCTGCCACACCGGAAGAGATAGCCCGGAAAGGGCATGAGAAAAAAGATAGTTTACTCCCACAAAAAGTATGATGAGAGGAAGATACTCAAAGGGTTTGAAACGTTCTCTAGTGAACGTAAGCCACTTACCCAATGACGACTCCCGGTTCAGTCAGAGACTTCTTTAAGGCCGCGTATTCAACTTTTGAGTGATGACGTGGATCCATCGGCACCGCTTTTACAAAATAAATCTCATCAATCGGCGTGCTGTTTTTTGCGAACACTCTTCTGATTTCTTTTTTAGCGTCTTCAAAATTAAAAGTGGCCTTGTCGGTTGAGGCAGGAAGTTCGATGGCGACACAGTTCTTCTGACCGAGCTTATCATCCGGTAGACCGAAGAAACCGCAGCGATAAGTGAACGAAAGGCGCTTCATAATAACTTCAGACTTCACCGGGAAGTAATACTTCCCTTCTCTCACGATAGCGTTATTCACACGACCTACGAGCCAGAGATTTTTTTCCTGATCAAGATATCCCAGGTCGCCGGTGCGGTGATAAACGGCTCCGTCGGGTCCTCTGATCTTCGTTGCCTTGAAGGCATCCGGATTGTTGTAATACTCCTTACAGACGTGGTCTCCGGTACAGATGAATTCACCTACCTGTCCTGCCGGAACTTCCACCTCGGGCCACCCTTTTGAACTGAGTTCGATCGGGCCATCAACGAGCTTGATAAATTTGTAATCGACGTCCTCAGAAATGTGGCCAACGTTCACGCCTTCTTCCACAATCTCAGAATCCGCGTTTCTTTTTTCCTTCATCATGTCCCTGCCTTCAATGTGGGCCATGGGTTCTGCTTCAGTTGAGCCGTAAAGAATCCAGAGTTCCGACTGAGGCGCAATCTGATAATACTTTTCCACATCGTCGCGGGAAATCGGCGCTCCACCGGTCACCATGCGCTTCATCTTCGAGAGTTTAATCCCATTCTGCGCACAATACTTGGAAAGGCCAACAAGATTGGAGGGAGACATGGTGGCACAGTTAATGTTGTTGTTCAAAATCTGATTCGTGAGAATCGCCGGATCAAGCTCCGAAGGTTGCGCGAGATTAATCGCAGGAAGAACTGTCGTTACACCCGTGGCGAGATTATTCAGGGAGAAAATCGGAAAGATCGGCATATCAATATCTGTGGCCGCATAGGGAATCACGTGTGAAAGCGCGTGATGCTGGGCCGAGAGGAATCTATGAGTGCGGTTAGCACCTTTTGGCTTTCCGGTGGAGCCGGTAGTGAAAGTAATGAGTGCGGTCGTTTCTGATTCCACCGGTTCCATCGGACAATCACCAGGCACCATCAACTCTACAAACTTATGTGTGAAATTGTCACCCGGGCCATACATGATCCGGATCGGCATTGATTTGAACTCCGGCACCTGGT
>JBJMLZ010000019.1:0-8367 GCA_045805035.1 Bacteriovoracaceae bacterium | reverse complement strand
GTGTCTTTTGCGATTGAATTATCGGTCTTGCCTTCAAAGAGAGGGGAACCGCTGTTGTCTTTGTAAAAGCGCACGACAATGGATTTACTCGTCGGATCTGACCCCGAGCCATCGGCGTAAGATCCATCCGGATCCGAAACCGTCACGCAGAAGCGCGATTGCGTCGGAACGCTGTTGTTGAATGGATAATCATCATAGCTGATCGTGTGGAAGGCAACCGTGTCCTGACTTGGGAGAGGACTGCCTGCAGTTGAAACAAATCCGAAGTCCGGATCTTTCACAACGACGTTCCACTGTTGTTCAGAAACAACTTCACCGAGAATAAAGTTTTCCATTCTCGCGCGAAGAACGTAAGAACCTACGCCAAGAGAACTCGGATTAAATTTCGGTACCGTCGAAGTTCCGTAGTAGATGACGTTCGTGCCGTTGGTAGCGGTGTTCGTGAAAGTATCAGCTTCTGCCATTGCCGGCTGATCAACACCGTTTTTCGAAAGTGTCCAGTAGACGCGATAGTCAGTCAAAGAAACCGCACCATTGTTTCTTTCCGTGAAAGAGAAACGCTGGCCGGTACTGTCCGGATAGAGAATAGGATTGTAATCGGCAGGGAAAATCGTAGCGGTGTTGATGTTCGGGCGTGGAGTCTCCTGAATCATCACTTCAAAGTTGTGCGAATCGACGACCTTACCACCGGACATAATTTTTGCGGTGATAACGTTCGAACCGATCTGGCCGGAGTAGATCGCAGGAATAATGGACGTCGTAGTAACATCACCCGCGATCGTGTTGATCGCGCCGTTATAGTTCATATCCCATTCAATGGAATAGACCTGGTTGTATGGGTTACTGACGGAGATCGTGAACGTAACAGGTGTTGTATCGTTTTTATAACGAGTAGCTGTGTAGAGTGGAGAGTAAGAATCAATGTTGATGAATGCTGACGGGCCCTGAACAATCGGCACACAAGATCTAAGTTGCGAGTTGAACGCTTCGTTCGATCCGCACTCAGTTTGCTTCTTCTGTGGCACACACGCCGCAAATAAAAGCAGGGAAATTAATAGGGGCCAGACACTTGTTAAACCAACCATGGTTTTTCCTTTTAGATCCGTCTCTTCCTTTTATCGGGCGAATTTCTGAAATTCCTTAGACTTGGAAAAGAACTTGACCTAAGTCGTCCCCTTTAGTGTCTCAGCTGCCGTATTCTCCGAGAGGGCCAGTTGGCAAATCTTCAGGAAATCGATGATTTACAAAGAAAGGCAGTCCGGGCAAAATTTTTAAAGAACGTTCTACTGACAGGAATAGTTGGCAATCCCAGGGAGGGAAATCCGATGTTCAGCATTTTCAAGAAAGACGAAACCACCGTACCTCAGGGCAAAGTCATCGCGCTCATGAATCAAAAAGGCGGCGTGGGAAAAACCACCATGGCCTTCAATCTGGCGCACGCGTTCCGGAACGAAGGTAAGAAAGTGCTCTGTCTTGATATGGACCCACAGACAAATTTTTCTTCACTCTTTGATGTGAAAGTTGAAGAGGGAAAAACCATTCATCAGCTTCTCATTAATTCGGTGAAGGAACTGAAAGCTCTTCACAACGCCACTCTTCTGTCGGATTGCATTCTTCATGCGGAAGAGGGAATCGATGTCCTTCCTGCGGGCCAGGAACTTTCGGGCTTCGAGCTCACCGTTGCCGGCATCAATGGCGCGAGACAACTCATCCTGAAAAAATTTATCGAACGTTACGAGCTTCGCTCCCAATATGACGTGATCATCATTGATGGCCCGCCAACTCTCGGTCTTCTCGTCGTGAATATTCTCTGTGCCGCCGACGGAGTTCTCTATCCGTTCATCCCGGACCGCTTCTCCGAGCAGGGACTCAGAAATATCCAGCAGGTTGTTGCGGACATTGCGGACATGGAAATCACCTCGACTCCAAAAAACCTCGGCTACATTCCGAATCTTTTTGATACCAGAAGAAAACAGGCGAACAACGACCTTCTCGAGATCAAGCAGACTCTCGGCGAGGCAGTCATTCACGAACCATTCACCAATAAAGTGCAGTTCGGGAAATCGCTCGCGCAGAGAAAATCCGTTTTCCACTTCAAGGGGAACGAGTTCAAGGATCTCCAGCGCCAGTTCTCGGACATGGCAAGTGCCGTTCAAAGGGAATTACAATGAAAAACAAGAACCCACTTTACGTCGTCAAAGGAAACAATGTGCAGGAAGCGAAGAACTTCGTTGATCTCATCCTGAAGAAGTTCAACCTCGAGCCGGCCGTCGAGATCCTCACGAACATTTTCAAGATGCTTCTTGCTCAGATCACTTCGTATCCGATGCTTGTGGCGGTGAAGAACATGCTGGATCAGCTGATGATTAAGGTGTTTGGTCTTGTCTCAACCATGAAGATGAAGAACGCTTAGAAATTGCGGTTGCGTTTCGGGCCGGCGGCCTTGGTTCTGATCTCGTCCCGCTCGGCATCGCGGAAGTAAGTGCGCTCAAGGCTCAATTCATCCGATGATTTTTCCTTCTCTTCCGTCTTAGCGACTTCTCTTTCAACGCGAATACCTTTGGCGGAATCTTCGAGGAACTGAAGTTCCTGATTCAGAATGATCGCCTCCTCGTCGGCAGTGGCGGCGAAAGCAGTTGCGGAAAGTAAGACTAGCCCAAGAAGAAATTTCATACGATAAGTGTAACAAAAAAAATGAACGACTATCAACTCTCATCCTACGATTATGACCTTCCTCCGGAACTTATCGCCGAAAGGCCGGTTCCGGACCGGCATTCTTCGCGCCTTCTCGTTTATAACGAAGGAACCGGCGAGGTCACTCATTCGACCTTCCGGGATCTCGCAAACTTCCTGCCTGCGCACTCGACCCTGATCTTTAACCGCTCCCGCGTTTTTCCCTGCCGTCTTCTCGGAAAGAAAATGACGGGTGGGGAAGCGGAAGTGTTTCTTCTCACGGTTCACCCGAAGAACGGAACTTATGAAGCACTCATCCGCACCACCGGAAAAAAGAAAGTCGGCGATACGTTTCATTTCGGTGAGCTCAGCGCACGCATTGAAGAAATCAATCCTCAATCGACCTTCCAGGTTTCATTTAATGTAAGCGAATCCGGTCTGGTGGACGTGCTGGAAAAAATCGGCAAGGTTCCGATTCCACCGTACATCCGTGACGGAGAGTCGGACGAAGAGGATAAGCGCACGTATCAAACTGTATACGCCAAGGAAACCGGATCCGTGGCAGCACCGACCGCTGGCCTCCACTTTTCTCCGGAACTTTTAAAGGATCTGGAAAACAAAGGTCACACTCTTGCGAGCGTCACGCTTCACGTGGGCATGGGAACTTTCGCCAAGATCAAAGTGGATAACATCCTCGAGCACAAGATGCATGAAGAGGTTTACACGATTGATGCTGAAAACCTCTCCAGGATAAAATCGGCAACATTTAAAATTGCGGTGGGAACTACGTCTCTGCGTACGCTCGAAAGTTACGAGCGTTCAGGAAATGCTTCCGACGCCACATCCATCTTCCTTCATCCCGGTGTCGAGGTGAAGTCGATCGATGCCCTCATTACGAACTTCCATTTACCGAAGTCGTCGTTGTTAATGTTAGTGAGTGCATTGATCGGAAGAGAAAAGACGCTTGAGCTTTATCAGATCGCCGTAAAAGAAAAATACAGATTCTACTCTTACGGCGACGGAATGCTTATCTTGAGAAAACCTAGAGCCTAGGAACACATGCGATTTTTTTATCGTGTGCCGGATACGAAATCATTTCACCGTTACTGCCAATGAACGCCTGAAGCGTCGTGAGCGTTCCCGTTTCCTGAACCGAACGCAGGCGATAAATTTTCTGATTCGGCGACTTCACGTATGGATCTTTCTTGTTGAAAGGGTAGTGAAAGTAGATCGTCTGAAACGGAATGATGTCTTCAGTGGGTTTTGTGGCCACACCATTTTTCATGTAGAACCAGACCGCACGAAGATCAGTCTCGCGTACGAAAAGATAATCACGGAGCTCACTCTCGGAGCGGTCAGCGACATAAAGGCCTTCGGTATTGGTACCGACAATATCCTTGATCGCTTTGTACTCCGGTTTTCCTGAAGCAAAGTCATCTTCATCCGGGCAGTAAGAAGTGAATGTCACCGCGTCCACCCAGTAAGACATGACAAATCCCAGGGTGCGGAAAGAAAGATTGCCCGCCTCAGTATTATTTTCAAGAGTTCCCGGAGCGGTAAGATTTCCGAAGAGACGAACGTTTCCTTTCGTGGAACCGCCGTATTCCTTTGCCTTGTTTGCGTAATACTCATTCACATCCAGCACACCATCACCGTTGTTATCAAAGAAGAGAGAGTTCTGGGCGCCCCACATAGTGGCAACGGCAGAGATATTTTCAAAGCGCGGATACTCCGGATGATCAACCGGCCCATAGGCCGTCGTATCGTGACAAACAAACGTGCCGTTCACTGCGCTCGGAATCTTCGGGGCCGAGTAGTAGAAGTGAAGATGAATGTCAGTGTTTCTCGGAAGACACGAATACTGAGACAGTGCTGATTGCTTCAGCGGAACTCCTACCGGATCAAAGATATAAACATCGTAAGGGAACGAAGCGGTCTTTGACGTCTGCTCAATGAGGCGAAAGGTGTAGTTGTGATCATCTTCAAGCGAAGTCACATCAACACTTAGAGAATTGTTCTTCGGAAATGAGAAAGTCTGGATGAGAGATTTTTTTCCAAACTCATCGGTTGCTTCAACTGCACACTTCGGGAACGCAGTGTCGCCGAGGAGATATTTGTAGCACCAGTTCTTCACGTTTTTCAGAGGGCCGTTGGTGATCGTCGAAGTGACATCAAAGTCAGCGAAGAGGACATCCGCACCTTTGGTGTTTTTGCCGTGACAGGTGTTCACGCAATCGCCCTTACTCATCGCCTTGTCATCTCGGCACACACACGAAGTGTCCTTGAATGAAAAAGCGGCGTCGGGACGACCGGCCATCGCGCTCGTTGTGAACAATAAAACCGCGAGAACAAATCTCATAAGCACTCCTGGGCTGATAACAGGATAAACGATCACAGGAAATTCTCAATAAGAGCATGTGCGTCATGATAGAAGAATTCAGAATGAAGTGATAAAGCTGTGGGATGAATTTCTTTCAGCTCGAAAATCAGGACGGAGAGGCCCGCGCCGGCCGCGTTTACACAGATCACGGTGTGATCGAAACACCGATTTTCATGCCTGTAGGGACTCGCGCTTCCGTGAAGACTCTCTGGCAGGAAGATCTCGAGCGGATGAACGCTCAGATCATTCTCGGCAATACTTACCACTTGTATTTGAAACCGGGCCATGAGCTCGTGGAAAGAATGGGAGGGCTCCATAAGTTTATGAGCTGGCCTCGCCCGATTCTCACCGACTCCGGCGGCTACCAGGTTTTCTCTCTTTCCGACATCAACAAGCTCACCGAAGAAGGTGTCACTTTCCAGTCGCACATCGATGGATCACGCCACCTCATTACTCCCGAGAAATCGATGGAAATTCAGAGGGCACTTGGTTCTGATATCGTGATGGCGTTTGATGAGTGTCCGAAGCTTCCGGCGACGAAAGAAACGCTCAAAAAATCCATGGAGCTCACGCATCGCTGGGCCCAACGTTGCAAGACGGTTGAACTCAAATCTCATCAGAAACTTTTCGGAATCATCCAGGGCGGGCTTCACGAAGATCTTCGCGAAGAATCCATGAAAGGCCTCATCGAACTCGGTTTTGATGGCCTCGCTCTTGGCGGACTTTCGGTCGGAGAAAAAAACGAAGAGATGGTGGATTTCTGCAAGTCGTTTGTGCCGAAAATGCCACGTGAATTGCCTCGATACTTAATGGGAGTGGGGAAGCCCCTCGACATCTTAAACGGCATTAAGGCGGGGCTCGATATGTTTGACTGCGTGCTTCCGACGAGAAACGCACGCAACGGACAATTTCTCACTGCTCAAGGCCCCCTCAACATCAAAAAAGCTCGCTTCCTCGAAGATCAATTGCCCCCAGATCCGGAATGTTCCTGCCAGGTGTGCACGCGCTATTCGCGTTCGTATATCCGGCATTTGTTTAACGTTGGTGAGTATCTTGCGGGACAACTCATCAGCTATCACAATGTGCACTTTTACCTGCGCATGGTGGAGAATGCGAGAAGCGCTATTTTACGAGGGAAGTTTGACGATTATTACCAGTCATTTTATAACAAATACTCTTCGAATTTTTGGGAATAAAAGGAACACACAATGTTTGATTTTCTGATCGCCTCTGCTCACGCACAAACCGGTACCGCTCAGGCCTCAGGCCCCGCTGGTTTCATGCAGTTCATCCCTTTCGTTCTCATCTTCCTCGTCATGTATTTTCTCATGATCCGTCCGCAGTCAAAAAAAATGAAAGAAGAGCAGAGCTTCCTCTCCACTCTCAAGCAGGGTGATGAAGTTTATACAAAATCCGGCATCCTCGGAAAAATTCACGGGATCACAGAGAAAGTTGTGACTCTTGAAGTAGAAGGTGGTGCCCGCTTGAAAGTTCTCAAATCTCACATCGGCGGATCTGCAGCTGCGATCTTCGCTGAACCGAAGAAGAAATAATCATGTTCGGCATGGGCGCTAGCGAACTTCTCGTCGTTTTTATCATCGCGCTCATTTTCATCGGGCCGAAAAAACTTCCTGAACTTGCTAAGGGTATCGGGAAAGCAGTCAGACAGTTTCAGGATGCGGCCAAGGGCCTTACTGACCAACTGCAAGATGCGAATGATTCGGTTTCGAATGAGACGAAAAAGATAGCTGACGCTGTACGACAGGATGAAACAACTCCTCCGGCGAGTCCGCTGGATGACAAGGACAAACCTCAAACTTAAATGAAGGGCCTGATTCGGGCCCTTCTTCGTTGCTCTCTATACGTTCTTCGTTTAAAATTTTCCGAATAGTTAATAGCTCATTTCGAATGGAGTTCTCATGACCCGTGGATGGTGGTTTCGTTTTGGTTTATTGGCCTTCCTCGTAGTGCTTGCACTCGCAGGAACGGCACCGTCGTTTTTCAACATGAAAGAGGATGGTGCTTTTCCATTTAAGAAAAAAATCGCCCTTGGTCTCGATCTTCAGGGGGGCCTCTACATGGTCCTCGGTATTGACTTCAACAAAGTCTACCGTGATGAAGTGACGACTTATACGCGCAAGGCGGTTCAGTCACTCAAAGCCGAAGGCATTGAGGCCTCTTTTGGTAAGCTTGATACTTCAGACTCAAAAGATCCGAAGCACTCACTCGTGGTGGCCAACTCCCAGGACCTGGAGAAGGCCCGCGATAAAGTGAAGCAGATGTACGGTTACCCGCTTCGAATCACGAAGGAAGAGGGGACGACTCTCACTTACGGTCTCGGCCGCGATTATCTCCGCGAGATTGAAGATTCTGCTCTTTCCAAATCCATCGAAGTTATCCGTAACCGTATTGATGAATTCGGGGTTTCTGAACCAGAGATTCTTTCTCAGGGCACTGACCGTATCGTCGTGCAGCTCCCGGGTGTGAAAGACATCAACCGCGCTAAGGACCTCATCGGAAAAACCGCTAAGCTTGAGTTCAAGATCGTGAACGATCAGATCTCAGGTCAGCAGATCGGTGACTGGATGGCAAAAATCAAGAACGCCGGCATCGAATTCAAAAAAGGCGAGCGTTTCTCTGAGTACCTCCGTAAAGTGAACGATTTCCTCCGCGCCGATCTTCCTGCCGGATACGAAATCGCTTTCTCGAAAGAAACAAACAAGAATAACGACATTACAAAACTTGATCCATTCCTCGTTGAATCGACTGCCGCTCTCACTGGTGAAGAACTCCAGGAAGCTTTCGTTCGTATCGATCAGGAAAATAACAGCCCTTACGTCGCCCTCGAGTTCAAGCCAACGGGTGCGAAACTTTTTGAGGAAGTGACCGGAAATAATACCGGGAAGCTCATGGCCATCGTACTTGATGGTAACGTTTACTCAGCTCCGCAGATCCGTGGCAAGATTGCCGGAGGTTCTGCGCAGATCACGCTTGGCCGCGGAAATTATGAATCGAACATGAGAGAGGCAAGAGACCTTGCCCTCGTTCTCCGTGCCGGTGCCCTTCCGGTGGAACTTGTGTTTGAAGAACAGCGTGTCGTCGGACCTTCACTCGGTGCCGATGCCATCGACAAGGCACAAATGGCCTCTATCATTGGTTCACTCATCGTGTTTATCTTCATGATGATTTACTACCGTCTCTCAGGTTTCATCGCCTGTATCACCATTCTCGTGAACGTTCTCTTCACGATCGGAATCCTGATTGCGGTGGATGCGACATTATCGCTTCCAGGTATTGCAGGTATCGCCCTCACC
>JBJMLZ010000018.1:0-9323 GCA_045805035.1 Bacteriovoracaceae bacterium | reverse complement strand
GACGGATCAGTCAGGTTACAGATACATTTCAGGAGTGTGGATTTACCTGCGCCGTTGACACCAACAACTGCGATGCGCTCAAGGCGCTTCACTAGGCCGGTGACGTTAGAGAAAACACGTTTTTCTTTTCCTTCATCGGTCTTCCAGATTTTTCCGAGTGACTCGATCTTCACCACATCATTTCCTGAACGAGGAGGAGTCGGAAATTCAAAGTTGATTGCCTGATCTTCCGCCATCACTTCAATACGCTCGATCTTATCGAGCTTCTTCACGCGTGATTGAACCTGTGCCGCATGCGAGGCACGGGCAGCAAACTTAGCAATGAATTCTTCTTCTTTCTTCAGCATCGCTTCTTGTCTTTCAGACGAAGCGATCAATTGCTCACGACGAATCTCGCGTTCTTTTTCATAGTAATCGTAGTTTCCGGAGTACACGGTGATCGCCTTATGATTCACTTCGACGATTTTTTTCACAAGACCATTCATGAACTCGCGATCATGGCTTGTCATGAAGACAGCACCTTTGAAGGCCTTGAGCCACTCTTCGAGCCAGATAATACTTTCGACATCGAGATAGTTCGTCGGCTCATCCATCAGAATGAATTCCGGTCTCTGCGCGAGAACTTTCGCCAGAGCAATTCTCATTTTCCATCCACCGGAGAAAGCCTCTACCGGTCGATTGTGTTCGTCAGGTTGAATACCAAGACCAGTAAGAACAGCCGCAGCTTGATGTTCAATATCGTAGCCACCAATTTTTTCAAACTCAGTCTGGTAGTCGCCGAGTTTTTCCAGCATATCGTCGGTGTATTCGCCCTCTTCGAGTGCCTTCTCAATTTTTGAAATTTCTGTTTTCAGGAATCCGAGACGTTCATTTCCGTGGATCACTTCTTCGAGCGCAGAACGTCCTTTCATCTCGCCGACTTTTTGCGAGAAATAACAAATCCGCATGGCTTTCGGATAATCAATCGAGCCCGTGTCCTGGCGCTCTTCACCCATAATAAGTTTGAAGAGAGAAGTTTTGCCCGCACCGTTCGGGCCAACGAGACCCACTTTTTCACCTGGGCCGATAAAGAATGAGCCGTTGGTATAGAGGACCTGCCCTCCATAAGCTTTGGATAAGTTAGAAACCGTAATCATTAATCCTCCGGAAGAGCACATAAGGTATTCGTTTTCCTGTACATAGAAAAGGAATATTCGTAATATACGCAGCCATAAGGACAGACTTTTATGGAATGGAATTTGATCGATAAACAGCAGGAGTTTTTGAAGCTTCTCGAGCATCAGGGAAAGAGCTTCAATACCGTGAAAAACTACAAGGCCGATCTCCAGTGCTTCAATACTTTTCTGATTGATAAGCAAAAGCACCTGAAGCTCAAATCCTTCACAACTACTCAGGTGAATGAATACTCACAATATCTCGGGAATAAATACGGATCTAGCAATTCAGTCAGACGTCGCGTCCAGGCCTTGCGCTTGTTCTTCGATTTTCTTCTCGGGCAAAATATTTTTCCCGATAATCCTCTGAAGAAGATGGCAGTGTCGCCGAAAGTTCTCGATAACCCTCAACCTTCTCTTCTTCCCGAAGTTATCAAGGCCTATCAGCTTCTCACTAAACGTGTGGCGATGACCGAAGGGATTGCCAAGCTCGTGAACCAGAGAAATCTCATTGTGTTCCATCTGATTTATGGTGCGGGCCTCAAGGTTTCCGACATGGCCAAGCTTTCTCTCGGGAACGTTCTGAAAGATAAAAATGGTTACCGCGTTCTTGTGGATCATCCTAAGCGCGACCCGTATTCCATTCCTCTTCCGGATATCTTTAAGAATGATTTCATGGCCTACAAAGAGGCCTATCAGGCGATGCTTAGAAATCAGGACCTCGAGATTGAAGAACTTCTTTTCAACGCTAACCCTTATCGCATCCTCTCCGGCGGACTTTCTCCGAGAGGAATTGAGCTTTTCTTTGAAGATCTTCGTAAGGAGCTGAAGTCCGAAATGACGGCGAAGTCTCTTCGCCAGTCCTGCATCATGAAGTGGCTTAATATGAACGTGAATCATACCACCATCAAAGAATGGATGGGTGTTACTCCGGGATATTCTCTCGAACTTTACGTCGAGGAATGGAAAAAAGATCCGGCAGCGATGATGTTCAAGGATCTGGAGGAAGCATAATGGATTACATTCTTCGGACATTTGAACTCGCGAAGAAAGGCCTGGGTACAACCTGGCCGAATCCACTCGTCGGTTGTGTGATCATGAAAGATGGAAGAGTCATCGCGGAAGGATTTCATCGCAAAGCGGGTGAAGTTCACGCTGAACTCGATGCTATTAACAACTCCAAAGAATCCATCAAAGGTTCCACGGTCTACGTGAACCTCGAACCGTGTTGCCATACTAATAAAAGAACTCCACCGTGCGCCCAAAGACTCATCCAGGAAGGTGTGGCGAAAGTTGTGATCAGTAATCTCGATCCGCATCCGGAAGTGAACGGCAAAGGTGTCGAACTCCTTCGTGCTGCCGGAATAGAAGTTGAGCATGGAGTTCATGCTGCCATCGGAGAAGAACTGAACGAAGTGTTTTTCACTTCGCAAAGAACCAAACTCCCCTTCGTCCATCTCAAGATGGCCTCAACTCTCGATGGAAAAATTTCCATGCCCAACGGGGAATCGCAGTGGATCACCGGGGAAAGTGCAAGGAACGAAGTTCACAGAATGCGGGCACAAAGTCAGGCAGTGATGGTGGGGGCCGGAACACTACGCGCGGACAATCCGAAGCTGAACGTGCGCCTCGAAAACTTTTCTTCTGATCAGCCATTCCGGATTGTCTTCACGAACTCGGGTGAACTTCCCTATGACAGACTTCTTTTCACCGACGAGCTGAGAGAAAAAACTCTCGTCTTCACCAGAAATAAAATCAACTTAGATCTTCCCGCCTCTCAGATCACTCAGGTGAACTCGCTTCGCGAAGCAATCGAAAATCTCTTTGAGAAAAAAATTATCAATCTCCTTCTCGAGGGAGGACCGTCTCTTGCCGGCGAAATGATAAAAGAGGGCCTCATCCATCGTGTGAGTCTCTTCATGAATCCGAGTTTCCTCGGTGAAGGACCTTCGAGCATCGGCCCATTTGGTCTCACGAAACTGAACGAGCGCCCGAAACTTAAAAACGTTCAAACAAAAACATTCGGTGACGATCTCATGATCACCGGAAGGATTTAATATGTTCACCGGACTCATTCAGGAAACCGGCGTGATCAAATCAATCTCGACCAATACCGAAGGAAAGGAATTCGTCATCGAAGCTCCGAACCTCATCAAAGAAATTTCGATTGATGATTCAGTGGCCACCAATGGTGTGTGTTTAACAGCGACTAAAATTTCCGGAAATACTTTCAGAGTTCAGGCGATTCACGTCACACTTGAGAAGACCTCCCTTGGTTATCTCAAGCAAGGTGATAAGGTGAATCTTGAACTCTCGCTTCGTCCGACAGATCGGATGGGCGGCCATATGGTTCAGGGACACGTGAACGCCCTCGGGAAAATAAAGAACATTGAGAAGACCGGCGAGACTTGGGAGATCACCGTTGATTTCCCGAAAGAACTTCGTAAATATATGATTTCCGAAGGCTCAATTGCACTCGATGGTATTAGCCTCACCATCGCTCGGCTGAAAGAGAGCGACCTTACAGTCGCTATTATTCCCCACACCCTGGAAAGAACTACACTCGGGACCAAAAAGATTGGTGACTTCCTCAATATCGAGGTAGATATGATCGCCAAATATATCGAGAACTTCCTTCGCTTTGATAAAGACCAAACCAAGAAGGAAGAGTGGGCCCGGAACTTTTTTGATGCAAAATATGAAGACTAATCTTCGTCCTCTGGATTCGATCGAGTCTGCTCTCGCCGATCTTCGTGCGGGCAAGATGATCATTGTCGTAGATGATGAAGACCGCGAAAACGAAGGTGATTTCGTGATGGCGGCGGACATGGTAACGCCGGAAGCGATCAACTTCATGGCGACTGTGGGTCGAGGGCTCATCTGCACTCCTGTCTCAACTGCTGTCGCTAAAAAACTCGATCTCCCGCTCCAGGTTCAAACGAATACAGCTTCTCTCGGAACTGCGTTCACGGTAACGATTGATGCCCGCGAAAAAATCTCGACTGGTATCTCCGCTTCTGATCGCTCACACTCAATCAAACTCATGACTGAGCCGACAACTGTCGCTCAGGACTTCGTTCGTCCGGGCCACATCTTCCCGCTTATCGCAAAAGACGGTGGTGTCCTCGAACGTCCGGGCCATACAGAAGCATCGGTCGACCTCTCTAAGCTAGCTGGTTTTTCTTCGGTCGGCGTGATTTGCGAAATCATGAACCCCGATGGAACGATGGCACGTTTGCCGGAGCTTCTCGATCTTGCAACTAAGCACGACCTCAAAGTTGTTTCCATTGCTGATCTCATTCAATATCGCAGAATAAATGAATCACTCATCTCTCACGTAGAAGCAGTTCCGCTGCCGACGAAGAATGGTGAATTTCAGATGTACATTTTCCGCTCAGAAATTCTGAAGCAGGAACACGTCGCTCTCGTAAAGGGAGATCTCACGAAGAATCCTCTCGTGCGTGTTCACTCCGAATGCTTTACCGGGGACATCTTTGGTTCTTTCCGCTGCGATTGTGGCGACCAGCTCGACCGTTCTCTCAAGCTCATCGAGGAAGAAGGCAACGGCATGGTCATTTATCTTCGCCAGGAAGGTAGAGGCATTGGTCTCTTTAACAAGGTGAAGGCCTACCAGCTTCAGGACAAGGGCATGGACACCGCGGAAGCAAACCTCCATCTTGGTTTCCCGGTTGATCTTCGCGACTACACCATGGCCGCGCAGATCCTGAATTACTTCACCGTAAAGGGTCTTCGCCTCATGACGAATAACCCGCAGAAGATCGATGGGCTCACAAAGCTCAACATTAAAAATATCACGCGCTTCCCGCTTGAGATGGACGCCCATCACAAGAATGCGCAGTATCTCTTTACAAAAAAAGTGAAGCTGGGCCACCTTCTCTCCCAGAACTTCCTGAACCAGTAGGTTGATATGAAAATCGAAGGACATCTTTCAGCTTCAAAACTTAAAGTCGCGATCGTCACTGCTCGCTTCAATGAGTTCATTACCTCAAAACTTCTTGGTGGTGCGATCGACGCTCTCACGAGACACGATATCAATCCTTCCAACATCGATGAGATCTGGGTTCCGGGTGCCTTCGAGATTCCACTCGCCGCTCTCACCCTCGCTGAATCGAAAAAATACGATGCCGTCATCTGCCTCGGAGCTGTCATCCGCGGTTCCACTTCCCACTACGATTACGTCTGTAATGAGACCGCCAAAGGCATCTCTCACGCCTCTCTCAAGACTGGTGTGCCGGTGATTTTCGGCGTTCTCACGACGGACACGATCGAGCAGGCGATTGAAAGAGCAGGCACCAAGGCCGGCAACAAAGGCTGGGATGCTGGTATGGCCGCCATTGAGATGGCCAATCTCCTTCCAAAATTACAGGGTAAGTAATCTCCCGTTCCTCCCTATGATATAAGCGGTCTCATGTTTTTGAGATCGCCCTTCTTAATTCTTCCACTATTATTGTGTGCCTCTCTTGCATGGGCGAGTCCGGGTGCGCAGACAGTTAATCTCAAGAAAGATTGGCAAGAGACTTCTTTAACTAACGATTTCGTCTACAGTTCCTGGAAAAATAATTCTCCTCCATTCGGCACCAATCAAACTCACCAGGGTCTGGCAGATCTTATGAGCTCCAGTGGAGCAAGCGAGCTTTGCTTTCCGTCATCACTGACGACAGCGATGGTGAAGCAATTTGCCTTTCAAAACAGGCCCGTCAGAAATTTGAAGCTGGCAGGCCTCTCTCCGGATCAATGGACAATTGACCTGAATGATTCCGTGAGAGATTTTGTTGTTCGCTGTAAAACAGATCCTGAATCCGGAACGTACATGAACGATGGAGCGAACTGTCTTCATGACTTCTATAAGGAATCCGGCGTTGAGCATTTTGAGATAAAACTCATACGTACATTTAACAGTAACATCGAAACACCTGAGGTTTCGAACGTCCGTAAGAAGATTGAAATCTCCGACATCATCGATGCCATCGATAACGGCTACGACGTTATTGGCTACGTGAAATGGGCTAGGCCTGATACGAATGATAGAAGCTGGAAAGGGTATGCGGGACACTTTGTGAATATTTTCGGCTATGCCAGGAAGATTCCCTGGAAAGACATGATCTGGCTGGAGGTCTCAAATCCGATGCGCGTGTACGATAATGAATCTCATATACAGGTTTTTGATCCCGTTTTTGCGGAAGTCATTCCCGCGGACCAAACACTGAACATCCCGAGCTCAATCGGTAATATTGTTCTGGAAGGAACTGGTTTTAATGGCAACAAAAACCGCGGTTTTCTTTCAGGCCTGTTAATCTTTAAAGCAGAATAAAAAATTAAAGCGGAATTTCTGACTTATAGTCAGTAGCTTCTGCAGCGGTGTCGCGCGATGGAGCTGCAACACCTGATCTGACTTCATCACGAACTTCAGTCACGAGAGACTCGTGGTAATACGAAACTCCCAGAACGATTGCGATCAAAACGATAATAAGCGGTAGGGCCTTAGACATGGATGTCCTCCGGGTCTTAGATTCTCACGAGCATAGAATGTTTTCAATTTGCATTTTCTTTCTTTGAATGCATTACAGCATTGGGGTAAAAGAGCGCATCCATAGGAGTAAATATGAAAAAATTCATTGTTTTAGGCCTTCTTATGTCGACAACCTTGATGGCCGCCCCTCTGCCTAAAGAGCTCAAATGTACTTCGAACGGAACTTCTGAGAACGTTCGTTCTTTCTCGATTGTAGGCCTCGCGACCACTCACCCTGATTTGACGATCACCGACGCAAGTCCCATGGGCTTTGAAATCCGCGATGGAGTGATGTCGATCGGTGTTTCCAATGAATGTGACAATGACTATGGCCTTGAAATTTCCATTAATGAGCTGGATGAATACTTGTCCGGCAAACGGGCCACGGTGACGGGAAAGCTCACCTACTCTGATGTTTCCCTCTCAGAAGCGAGAAACACCGAGGAAGCGGTGGAAGAAACTGTCGAGATTACCTGCCGTCGCTAGATTTCTTCATCACCAGGCAATTGCCCAGCACAAGTGCGTCCATGCTGCTTCTTAAGTAACATGCGACCGCTTGTTCGGGCGTATTTACCACTGGTTCTTCTCTGGAATTAAAGGAAGTATTGATCAGCACTGGAACTCTACTGATCACTTCAAACTTTTTCAGAAGTTTCCACATGAGTGGATCAGAGCTTTGAGTACAAGTCTGAACTCTTGCCGTTCCGTCTGCGTGAACGATCCCGGGCAAAGTTTTTTTTCCGATGTCATTCATCCTGGGTGCCAGAAGCATGAAGGGACTTTCTGAGTTGAAATCAAAATATTTTTCGACATCTTCGAAAGTCACAATCGGTGCATAAGGCCTGAAAGATTCCCGCTTCTTCACCCGATCGTTAATGACTTCCTTGATTCCAGCAAAGGTCGGATTAGCAAGTATACTCCGATGACCTAAGGCCCTGGGTCCGAACTCAAGCGCACCCTGAAACCAGCCAACAACATTATTCTCTTTCAGAAGTTGTGCGGTCCTCTCCAGCAATTCGTCTTCAGAAAATTCCTCATAAGAAAGATTCTTTTGCTTCAATGCCTTGATGATTTGGGAATGAGAATACTCAGGGCCGTAAAAAGAGTGTGTCTGTTTTCCCCGAGGGAGTTTACGGACAGTAAGGTCGTAGTAAAGCGCAGATCCGAGTGCTGCACCGGCATCGCCGGCGGCCGGTTGAACAAAAATTTCTTCAATGCCAGTTTCCTCGAGGATTTTAGCATTCGCCACACAGTTCAGGGCAACTCCACCGGCTAGACAAAGCTTGGTAAGTCCCGTTCTTTGATGAATAAGTTTCACATTCAGGATCATAATCTCCTCGAGAAGCGCCTGAATGGAGGCCGCTAGATCATAGTGTCGGGCAGAGAAAACTTCATCCTTCTTTCTGGGTTCACCCAGAAGTCCGGTAAATTTCTTCGTCCAGGAACGTTCTTTGCCCAGGAACTGAAAAAACTCTGGATTTAAAAGAAAGCTTCCGTCAGGAAAAACATGAACCATTTTTTTTAACTGCGGGAGATAAACTGGTTTTCCTAATCCCGCAAGTCCCATAAGCTTTCCTTCCCCACCATTGGCATGAAAGCCGAGGAAAGTCGTGAAGGTGGTATAGAGAAGTCCCAATGAATGAGGATAATGAATTTCCTTCTCGAGCTTAATCTCATGACCCCGCGCAGTTCCTGTGCTGAACGTGGCCCACTCTCCTACGCCGTCAGCAACGATGATCGCCGCTTCATCAAAACCAGATGGATAATAAGCGCTCGCCGCATGAGAGAGATGATGACGAAGAAAAAGTAATTCTCCCCGGAAATCAATTTTCTCTTCCAGAAGCATGGGAACAAAAAGTCTTTCGGAAAGCCATTTGGGCATTGACCTCACAAAACTGGAAAGTCCGAGAGGAAAAACATCAAGATGAGCAGTGAGAACCCGCGAGAATTTCAGGTAAGGTTTTTCAAACCAGACGACACGATCAATCTGATGAAAGCCTATGCCTGCTTTCTGAACGCAGAAGTTGATCGCCTCAATGGGAAAGACATCGGTGTTCTTAATTCGATTAAAGCGTTCTTCCTGGGCAGCGGCAATCACCTCTCCATCGCGAACGAGGCAGGCGGCAGAGTCATGATAAAAACAGGAGATTCCCAGAGTGATCATACGCCCGCATAGATGAAGGTGATAATGATGGACGGGCCCAGTTTGAAGAACAAAAAGGAGAAAATCCCCAGCAGAATCAGTGTCGGAGCGAGGAAATATAATCGATGGGTCGAGATGAGGTGAGAAATCTCTTTCAACATAACGATGAACTTTTTCATCAGGATTGTCTCCTCAGGTCGTCGGAAGCTTCAACTTTAATCCAGGTTGATTCGTTTTGTCCGCGTGAGAGTCCTGGGGAACACATGAGACGCCAGACTATAGAACTGGGGCCTATAACGAGGAAATAAATGAGGAAGAGCACGAAAGTGCCAACAATTTTCTGCAGGAGTGTTTCGATCAGGAAAGATCTTAAAACCTGAAATGCTTGTTTCAATCGCTGAATGATCTGCATGCAAGTAAAATGATACTGCCATATACTTTCTTGGAAAGTCTTTTTTGGAGATTTCATGGACAGAACTCTTTGCGCAAGATGCGT
>JBJMLZ010000017.1:0-20256 GCA_045805035.1 Bacteriovoracaceae bacterium | reverse complement strand
GACGAAATTTGAGCCGCCCCAGGGATCAATCACATCACAGGTATCGGTTTCATTCTGAATAAAGAGCTGAGTATTGCGCGCAATCCGCGCAGAAAATTCACTCGGAAGAGCGAGAGCTTCATCCAGTGAATTGGTGTGAAGCGATTGCGTGTGCCCGTGAGCCGCCGCGAGTGCTTCAATACATGTGCGGGTGACGTTATTGAAGACATCCTGCGCGGTCAGTGACCATCCGGAAGTTTGTGAATGTGTCCTCAGTGCAAGTGACTTCTGATTCTTCGGTTTGAAATCCGACACGATCTTCGACCACAATAAGCGTCCGGCCCTCATCTTCGCGACTTCCATGAAGTAGTTCATACCGATTGCCCAGAAGAATGAGAGTCTTGGTGCGAAGTGATCAACGTCAAGGCCCGCTTTCACTCCCGTACGAAGATACTCCAGCCCATCTGCGAGGGTGTAACCCAGCTCAAGGTCCGCCGTCGCTCCCGCTTCCTGCATGTGATAGCCGGAGATCGAGATCGAGTTGAACTTCGGCATGTGCTTTGATGTATACGAGAAAATATCTGCGATGATTCTCATCGAAGGCTTCGGCGGATAGATGTAGGTGTTTCTCACCATGAACTCTTTCAGGATATCGTTCTGAATCGTCCCGGTCAGCTGCTCGGGTTTCACTCCCTGCTCTTCACCCGCGACGATAAAGAGAGCGAGAATGGGAATCACAGCTCCGTTCATTGTCATCGACACAGACATCTGATCAAGCGGTATGCCGTTGAAGAGAATCCGCATGTCTAAGATGGAATCAATCGCCACACCCGCCATGCCGACGTCCCCTTTCACTCTCGGATGATCAGAATCATATCCGCGGTGAGTGGCGAGATCGAAAGCAATCGAGAGACCTTTTTGCCCCTTGGCGAGATTGTCGCGGTAGAAGCGATTGGATTCTTCCGCGGTAGAAAATCCCGCGTACTGGCGAACGGTCCAGGGTCTTACCGTGTACATCGAGGCATAAGGTCCTCTGATAAACGGGGTCGAACCCGGAAGTGTATGAGTGAGTGCCGTGAACTTGATATCTTTATCGGTGTAGGCAGTACGAAGGGGAATACCCTCCGGCGATATCATCGCAACCTCTCCTGACCTGGGAGTTGTCTTCGGTGTCGTCCATTCAATGCGGGAAAAGTCAGCGCGATTCATTTTTTCCCCCAGCGTTCTACGATCCCATTGAGAACTTCAAGCACGTTTTGTCCGGCATAGACATTGGTGTAACCAGGAAGTTCTGTTTTCCCTGCAAGATATTTTTCGCGAGCGTTTGTTTCAAGTCCGGCAATGTCCTGATACTGATCATCGGCGGCGACGAGAACGAGGAATTCTTCCGTTCTTCCGGAAATATTTTTCTGAAGTTCAGCTTTATCTTTGAACGCGCGTCCCGGTTCATTGACCTTGAGGCCTGCGAGCTCGAAATAGTTCACGACGAAATTGATTCGGGCGTGAAGCGCGCCGTAATCACCATAGATCCCAAGATAAACTTCCGGCCTCTTCGTTGCATTCTCCATTCTGAGACGGAGCTCTTCAAAGACTCTCGCAGTTCGGAAAAAACGCGATTTGGGTGTTGTCTTGAGTGAGAGTGTGTCTTTAAGATCAGGGAAATCGTTCACGCCCGCGAGCACATGCTTTCTCGTGGCGAATTTTTTCATCCGTTCTTCGCGCACGGGAGTCGTGATCGACATCATGTAGTCACTGATCTCGTTGTCTTTCATCACCACAAGCTTCTGCATGAGGGCCCAGGCCTCTCGCGCGTATTCTTCGGTGAGACTCTCCAGATGATAAGAACCGTAGCTCGCATCTTCCACAATACCCAGTGTGCTTTCCAGCGAAAGAATGTGACCTGTATTACGACTCAAGCGACGGGAGCGCTCTTCGTGTTCTTTCTCGGCGGCGTCGGTTTCAAGCTCCATCAGGGATTGATAGCCGGATGATTGAACGTAGTCGCAGCCGCCAATGTAGCCACTGGCAACCGCGGCGTTGTTTCTGAGCATGTTGGAGTAGCGCTCATAGAGAGTCCAGTCACGATAGCTCGTGAGACCGGTGATGTAGATTTTTTTCTTTTGTCCCGAAACTTCTACGACCTTCTCAGCAAGGAGTCTCGCCGCGCGAATCTTTGCGATGTTTTTAAAAAACTGCGAATCCAGAAATACCGCCGCATGAACTTCACTTCCGGACGATCGCTCAATCAAAGCGAGAGTCATGAGCGCCAGTTCCTGAACGTTATTTCCCCCAGGAGCGGAGGCGCCTCTGCCGATTCCAAGATCGTCTTCATCGATGATCCGAAAAGATACTGCCGGACAGGAAAGCTTATTGTCGCCAAGGAGAACCACTACAAGGTCTTTGGCGTCTTTAAAGGCAGAAAATTTTGTAGCGATTTTTTTCCACTGACTCTCAGTCAGAAAATCTTTCTCAAAGAAAAATACGCGAACCCCATTAGCGAGATCTTCGTCGAGTTCTCGATCGATATCCGTAGGAATTTTTACGTAGGTCTGAGCGGCCTTCTTCCAAGTTACCAGTGGACGAAGCTGATGTGTGGCCCGCGCTTCCAGCGAAAGTGTAGGCCATGCCCCTTCTGCGGATTTTTTTGTGCTCTTAAGGCCAACATCATCGATCTTGAGTTCGGTCCGGAGAGACTTCTCCCACTGATCCCGTTGGGTATTGAAATTCTGGGTGAAAAAATCATCGAGGCTCATGCCGTGAATCGTAGCATTTTATCTTTATTGAGTAAAAAACCATTGAGGGATAAACTGGCATTGTCCCGGGGGAATTCTGAATTTAACGCTTTTAGTAGAAAACAATCCGCAGATTGAGGGGGTCTACCGCCTCAATCTCTTCACCTGGCTGGCACTCGAGACAGTAGTCGCTCCCAGTTCCAATGAGGCCATGAAGATCCTCTCCGGTGGCCAGGGTAAGCTCATCCATCTCATCATCGTTCGTGCTCATATCGGTAAAGAGAGCAGCGCCCATGAGGTGATGAAATATCTGAAAGAAAAAAATCTTTCTATTCCCGTGATCGTGATCGGCCCGGGCAAGGAAATTCCCGGAAGTTTCGCTCACATGAAAAACTCGCTTCAGCTGAAGACGATGATTCAGGGAGCGGCGAAGGCCCTCGGGATTACCGCGCAGGCGATGCTCAATAAAGATGTTCCGGAGTACTTCCCGATTCCCCTCTCGTTCTTTTCATTCCTCAAGCGTCCCGTTTCTCACGTTTACGCCAAAGAAAAAAACACTCACGTTCTTCGCTTTGAAAAAATGAAGGACCTGAAACAGGACGAAATTAAAAAGCTCGAAGCGGCAGGCATCACAACTCTCTTCGTGGATAAAATGGATCGCCTGGAGTTTGTGAATAACGTAACTGCCGAGCTCATGGCGACTCTCCCGGATGAAATCCTCTCCGAGGAAGAACAGCTCTCTGCGGGCGATTCCACGCTCAACCTTGCTGCCAAAAAACTTCTCTCCATTGGTGTCACCGAAGAAACCGTGACTCTCGCGAAGAAGTCCATGGACACAATGAAGAAGAACGTGAAGATCAATCCAAATCTTTCGAAGCTTCTTGACCGTCTACTCGCCAATAAGGTGAGCTATCTGTTCACTCACACTCAGCTTCTTTCCTATATTGGTCTCCACATCGTGACGAACATCGACTGGGGAAATCCCGAACAGGAAGAGAAAATTCTTTTTATCGCTTTCTTCCATGACATTGCCCTGGAAAAAGATGAGCACGGGAAAATCAAGACGACGCTTGAGCTGAAGAAAGCCGAACTGAATGAGCTGGATAAGTCCCTGGTGGAAAGGCACGCCCAGATCGCAGCGGAGCTCGTTGCCAAATTCCCTCACGCCCCGATGGGCGCCGATCAGATCATCCGCCAGCATCACGGCATGCTCAATGGTGTGGGATTCTCTGAACACTTCGGGAACAACGTCTCACCTATGTCGATTGTGTTCATCGTCGCTGAGGAATTCACCAGAATTGTTTTGAAATACGCGGACCAGGAACTGAACCGCGCGCAGATGCTGAGAGAGCTCAAAGACTCTTTTCCAACTTCACGTTTTCAAAAAGTCATTGAGCTCCTGAATACTATTACATTCTGAACTTATTGGAACGTGATTCCATTAAACACAATCTGTGAATTGGTCGGTTTCACTTTCGTTCTCTGGCGAAGAGGCATGTGAAGGTAATAGGCCTGTCTCCAGCCGGAAATAACGGCGGTTTCCCCTGGACAGATCACCCGCACATCAAACATACAAGAGTCCGGTGTGACGTCGATAATCGGGCGCTGGACTTCCATGATGTTTCCCATGCACATCCATTGAATATCGTCAGATGTCGTCGGTGTCTTGCACTTTCCATCGTGCTTATCCTGGAGCATTTTTGCGACTGAAGTCACTACCGAACTCTGCAGTATTTCTGCATCAGACGGGCCTGCGTAGGCGAGAAAAGAAAAGTTTGAGACGAGAATGGCGATCAAGACTGTTTTCACAAATCCTCCCCGGAAATTGGTAGGAAAAATTAAAACGGCTGGGGCCTTGGTGTAAAATGGTCCCTATTTTCAAAGGGAGAAATTCAGAGTGCCTTAAGCTAAAGCGACGAGGTAGCTGACCCACGCGTCGCAGTTCTCACCCTCGGTTGACGGTTGGAAGTCTCCGTTTCCGCCACCCTCATCATCATCGCCTTCCCAATAAGCAACGACCTTCGAGAATCCTGCCTCAAGCATGATGTCTCTCACTTCCGGCATCATCCAGAAGCGCCAGTCATAGGTGAAGACGTTCTTGTGCATCTTGCCCTTCTTGTCCTTGAAGTGAATCGCGAACAAGCACTCATGCGTGATGGGATTGAATTTCTGGCATTCCCAGTAATAGGTGAGACCTTTCAGGATTTTTTTATCAGTGACGAGCTTCTGCGATTCAGGCCCGCCGAAAATATCGACAAAGAAGATCCCTTCTTTTTTAAGAGACTTCCGCACAGACTTAAAATACTCGAGGAGCTGTTTTCTTTCTTTAAAGAAGAAATAGGAAAAGTTGAAAGCACAGATCACGTCCACTTTCGGAGCAGTCGTTTTAAGGACATTTTCCTCTAGATAGTGCATGCGTTTCTGCTCAGAGGATTTGAGCTTTGAATAATGTCTTTCTTTGCCGATCGCAATAGGTTCCGGATCAAGATCAATGCCGAAAGCTTCACACCGCTTGTCCTGCTCCACCCATTTGCATGAGATAGCACCGGTGCCGCAAAAATCCTCTCTCATGAGAAACGGCGAGCGCTTGTAGTAGCGTTTGAATTCATTGTGCATGAACTCGACTTCAACTTCAGGATTCTGAACTGAGCGTTCGTAGTAATCGTATTTTTCTTTGAGAGTGAGCTTCAAAAAGTCCCCGTGGAAGATAAAAAAAGCTCCCCGGAAGGGGAGCTTTTATGCGAATGAAATTAAGACTTCGAGTTGATCATGTCACTCATAATATCGAATGACTCTTCAATCACCGGATCTTTCTTAAGAGTTTTTGAGAAATCTTCAAACTTTTCCTGCTGGGCCTTGTCTTTCGAGTTGGAAAGATCGACCACTTTCAGCTTCTTGGATTCCTCTTCTTTCTTAAAGAGATCTGTGCGCTCACGGATTTCTTTACGCTCTTTTTCAAAGTCAGTGAGGACAAGCGAACGCTTAGTTTTTTCTTTCTGATCTTTGTACCACTTCATGGCATCGAGAAGGTGCTGGAACTTTGGATTGTCCTTGATACGTGCAGCACTCGCAGCTTTCAGCGCCTTGATGTCATACTTCACCGGCCAGCGCTCAAATTTCTTCGGCTTCACTTCACCCCAAGGGATGGAGTACTCGAGGAACTTCTCGCCCGACTCGAGATGCGCGAACTGATCCGGAAGAATGATGTCCGGAGTAACACCCTTGTACTGAGTAGAAGAGCCATTCACACGATAGAATTTCTGAATCGTAATCTTGAGGGCCCCCAATGGAGAATAGTCTTTCAGCATCGGCGGAAGGTAGCCATCAAGGTCAACAACAGCCTGCACAGTTCCTTTCCCGTGTGAGAACTCACCGCCCACAATCACCGCACGTCCGTAATCCTGGAGAGCAGCTGCCACGATCTCAGATGCAGAAGCAGAGAAACGGTTAATAAGCACGATCACTGGTTTTTTGAAATCCACTTTCGGATCCGTGTCTTCGAGAACGTCCACACTTTCCCCGCGCGCTTTCACCTGAACGATCGGACCCTTCTCAATGAAGAGACCGGAAATCATGCGGGCATCTTCGAGGGCGCCACCGCCGTTGTTACGGAGATCAACGATGAGACCATCCACGCCGATCTTATTCAGGCGCTCGATCTCTTTTCTCGTGTCATCAGTAACATTTCTTCCCGCGCGGTCATTGAAGTCGCGATAGAACTTCGGAATATTGATGTAGCCGATCTTGAGCTTTGAACCTTCGAGTTCAAGTTCAGTTCCTTTGGCGTACGACTCTTCAATCTCAACCGTGTCGCGAACAATCGGAACGACTTTGATAAGTCCGTTTGGCTTCTTGATTGTGAGACGCACTTCCGTGCCCTTCTTACCGCGAATGAGTTTTACGGCATCACGAAGAGACATGTCGACGATATCAACCGGCTCCTCAGATCCCTGGCCCACTTTCAGGATCACGTCTTCGGCTTCCACTTCTTTGGTCTTCCATGAAGCAGAACCCGGAACGATTCTCTCCACTTTGATGTAGGAGTTGTCTTCGCGAAGAATCGCGCCGATCCCTTCAAGTTTCCCTGACATTTCGATGTCGAAGTCTTCCTTCTCATCCGGAATGAGGTAGCTGGTGTGCGGATCGAAAATTTTTGTGATCGAGTTGTAGAACTTGTCGAGCTTGTCGCCCTTCTTCTCATTCACAAGACGCGAGAAAAGCTTTTTGTATGACTTGAGGGCCTTCGCACGCGCTTCTTTTTCAATCTCTACGTCAGTGAGCTTCTTGTCCGAGACAGGCTTTTTCTTGTTGCCCTTCTCATCCGTCGCAAGACCATTCTGCTCTTCACGCTGGTCCATGATCCGGCTTTCCACTTCAAACTTCATCAGGCGTTCCCAATGAGCGAAGAGTTCCTTCTCGTTGGTCGCAAATTTTCTTTTCTTCGGATCAGTTTCGATGGTCTCTTTGGTTTTGTAATCGAGTGGCTTCTCAAGAAGTTTTTCGACATACTTTTCGATCTGACCAATACGCTTGTTCATGAGCTCTGAAGTCTTGTCGAGAATCTCGAGATCACCCTTCAGGAACATGTCGTCCATTTTGTGTTTGTATTTCTCAAGCTCTTTCACGTCGCCCGTTGTGAGAAATTGTTTTCCGTAATCCACGCGCTCAAGGTAGGCCTTGAAAGCGTTGGCAGAGAGCTCATCGTTGCCTTCGATTTTTTTCTCAGAGAGATGCATCTGCTCGAGAGCGCCTCCGAGAATATTTCCGATAATCTGTTCGCGCTTGTATTGCGGACGCGAACTGATGAGTCCTCCCATCACAGAAGGATCATCGCTGCGAGATTGTGGTTGAGCGACAGCTGCGGGAATTGTGAATGTTAGAGCGAGCAACAGAACATGAGGTTTCATGAAACTCCGATTTTTCATGGCGTGGAATTGGACTATTTTCTCAAGGGAAGAGGTCCGAAGCAATAGAATTTACTGGAAACGTTTACTGAGCTCTTGAACGAATGACTGGATTTCCTGATTCTTCTTGTCGTCTTTGGCGCAAATGTCCTGCGTCTCACCTTTCATCGTTAGGCGAAGCGTTACCTTGCAATCACCTTCAACATTCGCGATTTCATACTGACACTTCAGAAAGCGCGAGGCGAAATCGCGATCAAGCCTCTGGGCAATACGCCCATCGATCTTAGTCACGGCCACATCGTCTTTCTCTTTTTTCTTCAAAACGCTGGTGTTGGTCGCATTCTTTTCCAGCGACCAACGCTTTTCCTTCCCCACTTCTTCAATGCTGAAGACGACAACTTCCGCACGATAATCAGTAGTGTCTTCCTTGACCGGCTGCTCAGAGTGCTGAGCAAATGCAGGGAGGGCCAGAAGAAGAAAAATGACGAATTTCATTGAGCAATTATCTCATAGGGTCCGATGACTTTCAAAGAAAAGCTGCATACACTTTCCCTATGCTCTACCCCGTCATGAAAGCTGCACTTTTCAGGATGCCTCCTGAAAAGGCCCACGATCTTACCGTTCGCATCGCCTCGCTTTCACCTGCGCTTGGAACACTTTTAGGAATTCGCCATGACTCGCGTCTCTCCCTCAAAGTCGGAAAACTGGAGTGGCCTTTTCCGATCGGCCTTGCCGCCGGACTGGACAAAAATGCCGAGGCCCTCGCGTTTTTTGAGAACCAGGGATTCGGCGCCGTGGAGTGCGGCACGATCACCATGCGGCCTCAAACCGGCAATGATCGCCCTCGCATGTGGCGCTACCCTGATGAAAAAAGTTTAAGGAACGCGATGGGTTTTCCCAACCAAGGACTGCATGCGATCTGGCAACGCCTTCATGCGTTCGAAAGAAAAAATCCTCTCGGCGCTAACATTGGCAAGAACAAAGAGACCGGTCGAGACGAATCCATCGATGAACTCGCACTTGTGATGAGTTCGCTCGAAGAGCTCGTGGATTATTTTGTGATCAACGTTTCTTCTCCGAACACGCCGGGTCTTCGCGCGTTCCAGGAAAAAACTTATCTCACTGAACTTTTCAAAGAACTCAATCAGGTTCGGGGTGGAAAGGATCTCTACCTGAAAATTGCGCCTGATCTTGAACCGGAGAAAATTCGCGAGCTCGCTGAGACTGCGGTGGAATCGAAACTCACTGGCCTCATTGCGACCAACACGACGATCATGGCAGAGCGTGGCGCCGGTGGAATGTCCGGAGAGATTCTTCGCACGCGCGCGAACAACGTGCGCTCAACAATTCTCGAGATGAAGCTTCCGATTGAACTCATCGGAGTCGGTGGTGTGAGTGATTTTTCTGATCTTCTTTCTTTCTGGAGTGAAGGCGGCAAGGTCATGCAGGTTTATACTTCATATGTTTATCAGGGGCCGGAGCTCCTTCATAAGATGAAGCATGATATGGAAAAATTTCTGGCGTTCATTCCGGAAAAGACGCTTCAGGAATTTATGAATCTCCCGCTTGATGAAAAACAAAAACGCATTCGGGAAACTAACCAGCGTAGTTCGTAAATTTGATGTTCTTCTCGATGTGCTCGATGATCATCGAAGCGATATCAAGTCCCGTCGACGTTTCGATTCCCTGAAGTCCCGGAGAAGAATTCACTTCAAGAATGAGTGGCCCGCGATGTGAACGAAGAAGATCCACACCCGCGACGTTGAGGCCAAGTGCCTTCGCCGCATTCACCGCCATCGCCGCTTCTTCCTGCGAAATTTCCACCGGCATCGCCGTTCCCCCGCGATGGAGATTCGAGCGAAACTCCCCTTCTTTCGCGGTTCTCATCATGCTCGCCACGACTCTGTCTCCGACCACAAAGCAACGAATGTCACGGCCCTTACTTTCCTTGATGAATTCCTGGACGAGAAAGTGCGCTTTCATCTGGCGGAATCCATCGATGATACTTTCAGCGGCCTTGTGAGTGTCAGCGAGGATGACACCTTTCCCTTGTGTGCCTTCAATGAGCTTGATCACACATGGAGCGTCTCCCACCATCTTGATGAGCTTCTCGGTCATTCTTGTCGAGTGAGCGTAACTCGTGGTCGGAAGTCCGATTCCCGAACGCGAGAGAATCTGAAAGCTTCTCAGCTTATCGCGTGAACGTGTAATGGAGGTTGATTCATTGAGCGAATACACTCCCATCATTTCAAACTGACGAAGGATGGCAGTTCCGTAATAAGTCACACTCGCACCGATTCTCGGAATGATCACGTTGAAATCATCCAGCGCCTCATCACGGTAGTGAACCATGGGCTTGGCGGAAGAGATGTTCATGTAACAGCGAAGAGGATTGATCACCCGCACTTTGTGACCGCGACCGATGGCCGCTTTCACCAGGCGATGAGTGGAATAGATTTTCGGATTCCGCGAAAGAACACAGATTTTCATGTAGAGATTTTACTAAGGTTCTGTGTGTTTGAGTACAGAGATAAGTTTCTGGAGCCACTCTCCGTATTGTTCTTCGTAGTAAAGATCGCAATCGATCCTTGGAAGCAGAGCAAGGGCACCTCGTTTGGACAGGTACTCATCAAAATCTTTTCCACACTGACAGAAGTGCGGATAGTAAGTGTCCCCTAAACCAAGCACGGCGTAGTGAAGATGCGAGAGATTAAGATCTTCTTCGAACTTCACGAACGAGTGCCAGTTCGAGGCATTGTCAGGAGCTTCACCGTCACCATATGTGCTCGTCACGATGAGAATGTTTTTCATGGAAAAAATTTCGGAAGGATCGACCTCACCCATGTCGAGCACGGTGTTTTCAATTTCTTCGGAAGAAAGTTCATCCGAAATAACCTGAGCGAGGTTGCGGGCATTGCCGGATTGCGAGCCCCAGAGAATATGAAGCATTAACGACGACGGATTTTCACCGCTTCGTAGCCGGCCTTCTTGATCGCAGTTTTGATTTCGGCATCAGAAATTTTCTTCCCTTTCACTTCATCAAACCATGCTTTCTTCTCATCCACTTTCACGACGATATTTTCTGCTTTCTGAGTGGCAGTGAGTTCTTTTGTAACTGCCTCTACGCACATTCCGCAGGTCATGCCGAGGACATCAACTTCCACTCTCGTAGCGAAAGCAGAGAGAGAGACCAGAAGAGAAAGAATAACGATAAAGATTTTCATAAGTTAACTCCGGTATTAATTACTTCGCATTATAGACGCACGGCCCCTGCTTTGCTATATGTCCGTCATGAAAAAAGTCTGGGATCGCATGGGAATTACCTTTTCCACCGCCTGCGCCATTCACTGCGTGGTGGTTGCATTCCTGCCACTTTTATTCCCGGCGCTTTCTGTCTACAGCCACAAATCCTGGGTACACGTCGCAGTTGGGTTTGTGATTCTTTTTACTTCTCCACTCGCCTTTGTTCCCGGCTACAGAAAACATGGTCTGACCTGGATCCTGGGTGTCGCAGTTACGGGATTACTTTTCATCATGAGCGGGGTTCTTCTTGAGAGAAGTGCTTCTGAGCAGGTGTCTCACGGAGTTTCTATTCTTGGTTCGCTCTGTCTTGTTTTCGCTCACGCCAAGAACCTCCAGCACTCGCACAAGCACCAGCATCAGTGCTGCTAATAGAAAACCTGGTCAAGCTCGCTCAGAATTTTATCCGTCACATAGTAATAAAAAATTCCGCCCGAAACTAAAACAAACGCCAGCTCCTGCGGTTTTGCTCTTCCCTTTAGGAAAAGAACCAGAGTCGAAAATGCAAAGAACATAAAAAGATGAATGGTGAAACTGAATCTCAGGGAGGCGACGACCTTGTTCTTGTGAAACCTGAGAAGGACACCTTTGGTGAAAGGAATATTCTCTCTTCTCATTCTCCAGGTCTGACGAATAATGAGTGTGGTATCGATTTGATTCCGCTCAATAAAGAGATCCTTGCCTTCGTCGATCGCCGTCCATTTCTCGGACAAAAGCGCTTCCACTCGAGCTCTCACTTCATCTCTGGAGAATGTTCCCGTGTAAGTCTTCAGGTGCATATGAGTATTATAGCAAAAAAAAAGGGCCGCTTTCGCGGCCCTTTCGTTGGGAGGAAATTACTTCTTTCCGTACTTTTTCTTGAAGCGATCAACACGCCCTTCGGTGTCCATGATCTTCTGAGTGCCAGTATAGAAAGGATGTGAGCCAGAAGAGATATCTACTTTGAAGAGTGGATATTCTTTGCCTTCAACAGTGATCTTATCAGTCGTCTTGATAGTTGATTTAGTGATGATTTCGAAATCACAAGAAACGTCTTTGAAAACAACGTCTCTATACTCAGGATGGATACCTTTTTTCATAGCTTTGTCCTTATTTGTTCTAAGTGAAACTTCGGTAAGTTACCCGGGCCGGGTGCTGGCTGTCAATCACTTCTTCGCCGCAGCAAGAACGATACTCGCGAGCTCGGCCTCGGTCATCTTCTCAATGACTTTCGGATCCCGTTTATCCTCCGGAAGGGTGATATTTTTGGTCCCCGCTTTGATGTAAGGGCCGTATTTTCCGTCCAGAATAGAGACTTTTTTCTTCAATTTGGTCACCAGACCAAAGTCCTTCAGGACCTTGCCGCCCCTGCGGGAAGCGCCTTTCTCCTCATTCAGAAGCTCCAGTCCTCGCTTGAGATCGATGGTAAAGAGGTTGTCCTCTTTCTTGAGTGACCGGAAGGTCCCGTCGTGCATGACGTAGGGCCCAAAGCGCCCGTTGTTGGCGAGGATCGGTTTCTTCGTTTCCGGGTGTAGGCCCAGTTCGCGCGGGAGTGAGAGCGCCTCAAGTGCGTCTTCAATCGTCACGGTCTTCGGATCTTTTCCTTTCGGAAGAGACGCGCGTTTTGGTTTTGGATTTTCCTCGGTCACTTCACCGAGCTGGAAGTAGGCGCCATAGCGGCCGACAAGACAGTAGATTTTTTTCTTCGTCTTCGGATCGGTGCCGATCGGTTTTGGTCCTTCCGCGTGCGTTTTGATGAGATCTTTCACATCATCGGCATTGAGATCTGCCGGAGCAATTTCTTCCGGAATCGAAGCGTGAACTTCTTCCTTTCCGGATTTATCGACGACGTAAGGCCCGAAGCGCCCTACTTTGATGTCCATGTTCTGGCCGTCTTTAGTGATGTGAATCGTGCGCGATTCTTCGGGCTTAATTTTCTTGTCCTGCTCTTCGACTTTTTTCGCAAGGCCGCCTTTGCCCTTGTAGAACTTGGTGAGGTACTTCAGCCAGTCTTCCTCGCCGTAGGCGATCTTATCCAGCGACGCTTCCATCTCCGAGGTGAATGAGTAATCCACGAGGTGCTCGAAGTGATTCTCGAGAAGCTGAATGACCGCCATTCCCGTGAACGTCGGAATGAGAGCAGAGCCATCTTTTCTCACGTAACCGCGGTCAAGAATGGTCGAAATGATTGAGGCGTACGTCGACGGACGACCAACGCCCTCTTTCTCCAGCGCCTGGACAATCGAGGCTTCCGTAAAGCGCGCAGGTGGTTTTGTTTCATGCTGATCCGGGGTGATCGTGACCGGTTTCAGCACATCACCTTTTTTAAGAATCGGAAGGATCACTTCCTTATCATCGAGCGCCGCTTCGGGATCATCGGAACCTTCTACGTAGACGCGAAGGAATCCCGGGAAAAGAATGCGTGTACCAGAGGCAGAAAACTCAGCGTCTCCGGCTTCGATCTTCACGGTCATCGTCGCCTTCTCAGCTTCTTTCATCTGAGTCGCCATCGTTCTTTTCCAGATGAGTTCATAGAGCTGGAGCTCACGACCAGAGAGTCCGGTCTTATCCGGATGCGTGAACTCAGCACCGGCGGGACGGATCGCTTCGTGCGCTTCCTGGGCACCTTTTTGTTTTGCTGAATACTGACGAACTTCCGGATGGAGATAATTTTTTCCGTAGAGCTCAACCACCATGTTCCGGGCAGCGTTGATGGCTTCCTGGGAAAGGTTTGGTGAGTCCGTTCTCATATAAGTAATGAGACCTTCTTCATACAAACGCTGAGCAGTTCTCATGGTGTCTTTCGAACCCATGCCGAGCTTTCTGTTCGCTTCCATCTGAAGAGTGGAAGTGATGAATGGAATGGCAGGTTTTGAGTTGAAAGTTTTCTCATCAACGCTTGTGACATTCCACTCAGCTTTTTCAATGTTCTTCGCGAGGTCTTTTGATTTCTTTTCATCAAGAAGGACAACTTTTTTGTCTTCCATGAGTTTACCGGTCAAAGAATCAAAATCCTTACCACCGGCAACACGTCCGCCCTTCACTGAAACAAGCTTCGATTCAAATGTCGCTTTCTTGTCTTTATCCGGATGAACAGTCGCTTTGATGTCCCAGTAAACTGAGCGCTTGAAACGCATGCGTTCGCGCTCGCGTTCGCAGATCATTTTGAGACCGGTAGATTGGACGCGTCCGGCAGAAAGGCCGTAGGCGATTTTCTTCCATATTAAAGGAGAGAGCGTGTAGCCATAGAGGCGATCAAGAATTCGACGTGTCTCTTGTGCGCGCACAAGTTTCTCATCTACTTCGCGTGTCTCTTTCAGTGCTTTCTGGATCGCGGTCTTGGTGATCTCGTGGAACACCATGCGCTTCACCGGACACTTTGGTTTCAGGAGTTCGAGTAGGTGCCACGAAATGGATTCCCCTTCGCGGTCTTCGTCGGTTGCGAGATAGATGGCGTCGACGCCCTTCATCTTGGTTTTAAGATCGGCGATGATTTTCTTTTTGTCTTTCGGGACTACATATAAAGGATCGAAGTCGTTATCGACGTTCACACCGAGCTTGGCCCAGTCTTCTTTCTTAAGTGCGGCAGGAATGTCGGAGGCCGATTGCGGAAGGTCACGGATGTGGCCCATGCTGGCCTCGACAATATAATTACTTGGAAGAAACTTCCGAATGGTCTTGGCCTTTGTGGGTGACTCCACAATAACCAGATACTTTTTGTCTGCCATTTTAGTCCTGTTTGAAGCGCGTACTTATAAAGAGATAAGGGCGAACCGGAAAATGGTCAAGGATAAATATTTTTGAGTACTTCCATCTGACGCAGAAGATTCGCTTTTCTGCGTATGAAATTAGTTAGTAGGATCAACTTCGTATGAAAATCTTTTCAGTCCTTTTTTTTGTTTTCGGATTATGGTCGACCGCAGTGGAAGCGAAAGAGCTCCTCTGCAAAATGTCCACCATCAAGGCAGTGAAGGCCGAAGTTGAAAGACTCCCGATCACGGACAAGAACATGCACTGTTCAGCTTCATGCATTCTCACCCTGAAATGTTACCCCGATGATGTTCTCGCGATTGGGATTGGAAAAGAGATTCTCGATATCCTCACTCCCGGTGATTGTGACATTAATGATATTCGCGCCGATCTGAAAGGCATTCGCCTGGTGACTTCCGGAACTTCCCGGGATTCCGAAGATTGCTACGCCCGTTGCCTCTCCTACTACCCGAACTAGCTGTCAAAAAATTAGACACCTTTGTCATTCATACAATTGGTCAGGTCCCCTGCTTAAATTCGGCTTTAATGGCAGTATGAAAACAATCCTGATATCTCTACTGATGTTCATTTCCTTAACTGCGTTCGGTCAGAGCGTGATGCTTGCGCCGGTGAACTTCCAGGTGAATGCGGATCACGCGCTTTCAAAGTTTGAAGATGCCATTCTTCATCCCGAAGATGTCCTCCAGCGTTTCCGGCCAGCGGGGGTGAGAGTCAGCAATAAAAACGTCGCCCATAATGAAATTAGTTTCGTCGCTACTAAGACGGTTCTTCTTGTCACAAAATCGATCTACGTCCACGGCGTATTTGAATCCAGAGAAATCAATCGTGGTTGCCCGGCAAATGAGAAGAGCTTTCTTCTCAGGATGCACTTTGAATCTTCACACTGGGTGGTGACAAACAATGTGCAGGAACTCCGTGCCATCGTTTGTCTTCGTGAAAACTCAAACTCGAACATCTCGGGCCAGGTCCGCGCCCAGATTATCAAGGGTAGTCAATATTCAAATACGTTCGGGCCGATTGCGATCAGTTTGATTAAAGATCAGGTGAATCCGTTACTCACTGCTTTGACTGAAGAAATCCGGTCGATGAGATAAGCATGAAAAAAATTATTTTCACCCTTCTGGTAATGCTCGCGAGCCTGACTTCGTTTGCCAACGAAGTTTACTTCAAGCAAGAACGCATGGAGAAGTTTGCCTGTCAGGTTGCTCAGTCAATCAAGGCCTCTTATCCAGAGATGTCGCTCCATGATTTCAGAAAAAAACTTCTCAATATCTTACGCATCGAAATTAATCCGTGGGTGGATGCCAATCCGATCCCTGCGGGTATTTCACTCCCCGATTTTATTTCGAAGTACACGGGCCTTCCCGGATTTCCGATGGATCGCTCGGAGTATTGGCTCCCGAACGCATTCATTCTTCTGGGAAATCCGAAGCTCGAACTTCAAGCACCAGTGGAAAATTATCTGGAGTCCTTTTATCATCTGGCGCGGCTCCGGCAGGTGAAGTATCTCAATGGAGAAGCGCCAGCCTTCAATTTAAGAAAAGAAGAAGATCTTCTTCAGCAGATCGAAGAGCACCTTCCGGTTGTTGCGAATTACGAATTCCCTTATCAGGATAAGAATGGCAATCCGATTGAGCAGAAGAACGCGAAGAAGCCTTTCACTCTCGCGATCGGAAACCCTCAGCATAAAAAGTACAACGAATTTGTTCCTAAGGCATCTAAGTTCAATGAATTTGCCTCGCCACTCACGGTGTGGTTACTGAAGCAGAAAGAATTTTCTGTGTCACCGGAAAAACTTTTTGAGAAGGCCGTCGAAATTTACGGTGATCCGATGGTCGCTCTTGGTGTTATCGCCTGGATCACAAGTGGAGACGCGCTTGTCGTGAATCGTGGAAATTCTTCCGTCCTCACCTATAAGATTGAGCGACTCACCGAAGGTGAAGATGTTCCGGGCCTTCAATATCATTTCTGGGGCTACCTCACTCAAGGTTTTGCCGGTAACAAGCTCCGTGTCGGCACGATGGCATACTTTTATGAAGTTCTCTATCAACACGATGACGAGGACTGGACGTCTGATTCTTTGTCACTCAGAACCAGTACTCAAATTCGCAAATCATTTAAACATCCAGAGATTTGCCTATGAAACTACTTCTCATCACACTTCTTCTTTCCGTAAGTGCATTTGCCAGAGTGGAACTAGCATCCTTTTCTTCGGATGGCTGTTCGAGCTGGCCGGATGGATCGATCTTCGAACCAACTCTTTGGAAAAGTTGTTGCTTTGAACACGACATCTCTTACTGGATGGGCGGCACCGAAGAAGAACGCGTGAAGGCCGATGAAGGACTTCGCGACTGCGTGAGTGCACGCACGGGGCAGCCACTTTCAGGTTGGGTCATGTACTCCGGTGTGCGCGTCGGTGGCGGTCCTGGATACGATACGCCCTACCGCTGGGGCTACGGTTGGAACTACGCGCGCCCTTACAAAAAACTCAGCTCACTTGAAAGAAAAATGGCAGAGGATCAGTTGAACAACTCATGCCTTGCCAGCAGAGAAGACAATGCGATCATCGACAAAGTCATGAGACGCAAAAAAATGAAAATATCCATGTTTAGAAAATTAAGACAATAACCGGAGAATCCTGAATGAAAACTCTCTTTGTTTTTCTCGCTCTCGCATTGACGACAACTGCTTTCGCGAAAACGACTCAGCAACTCCTTCAGGACATCGCCGACAATGCAGATGTCGCCAACGGAAATGCCGAAGTCAAAAAAGGAAGCTTCAATCAGAAGGCCGCGGATGCTCAGATGAAAAACTGGAAGTCACGTTGGGATAATTGCACTTTCACGAAGCCCTATGTCGACGACAAGGCCCTCTCCTCTCTCCTTAAATATTCTGATGACAGTGTCACGGTGAATGCGATCAAGGAACTTCAGAAGTCTCATCTCGTGACGAAAGTTTACGGTTACGAAACAGACAATGACATTGCCTGCTCACAGGTCTGGATCAACGTTTATACCAAAGACGGATATGTGCTGGAGCTGTGGTATGGATTGGGTGATTAGAAAATAATCCAAAAAAAAGGGGCCCTTTCGGGCCCCTTCTCATTTTGATTAACGAATAAAGAGCATGTCGTAGAACTTCGGAACCGGCCACATGTCCTCAGGCACGATTTCTTCGATCTTGTTACAGACCTCAGCAATCTTGAATGACTTCGGCATGAGCTCAGAAGAAATTTTCTTCGCGAATGATTCTTCATCAAGCTTGTGATGAGATTCATCGAGCGTGTGCATGAGCGAGCGTGTTTCATCGTAGAGTGTCTTCGAAAGATCAGCGAGATCTTTCAAAAGATCCACTTCAAGGCTCACGTCCACCCCAGAAATTTCCTTCATGCGCTTCACTGATTCAGAAAGCGTAGCTTTGTACTGAACCGCCGCTGGAAGAACCTGCTGGTGAATCATCGCTGAGAGAGTCTTGAGTTCGATCTGACGGCACTTGATGTAGCGCTCGAGCATGACATTGTGGCGGGTAGAAATCTCGCTTTCTCTGAAGACTCCAGTCTGCACGAGGAAGTTTGTTTTTTTGCCGTCTTTGAGAACCGCAATCGCTTCGGGAGTTGTTCTCATGTTACCAAGGCCGCGCTTCTCAGCTTCCTTCACCCAGTCCTGTGAATAGCCGTCGCCGTTGAAGACAACTTTCTGGGCGTTGCCGTACCACTTGAGCGTAACTGCCATGAGAGCGTCGTCAGCAGTTTTGCCTTTTGCGATTTCATCTTCGAGCATTTTGTTTGTTTCCTCGAAGATATCAGCAACTGCAGCGTTGAGGATCGAGAGCGGATAACCGATAGAAGCTGAAGATCCGCAAGCGCGGAACTCGAACTTGTTACCGGTGAACGCGAATGGTGAAGTTCTGTTACGGTCAGTGTTGTCCTTCATGAGGTCAGCGAGCTGACGGGCACCGAGGTCAAGCACCTGGCGGGCGCTTGGAGAATATTTTCCACCAGACACCATGGAATCAAGAATCTTCGTGAGGGTATCACCGAGGAACACAGACATGATCGAAGGAGGAGCTTCGTTGGCACCAAGACGGTGGTCGTTAGCGTGAGAAGCGATCCCCATGCGGATCACATCAGCATGGCGATAAACAGCTTCAGTCACCGTCGCAACGACGGCGAGGAAGCGGTAGTTTTCGTGTGGATCATTGCCCGGCTCAAGAAGGTTCACGCCTGTGTCGGTCGACATAGACCAGTTGAGATGTTTGCCGGAACCGTTGACGCCTGCGAATGGCTTCTCATGGAGAAGACAAACGAAGTCGTGCTTGAGAGCAACGTTACGGAGAACAGTCATCACGATCTGGTTGTTATCAGCGGCAACGTTAGCGTCCTTAAAGATCGGCGCCATCTCGAACTGCCCTGGAGCAACTTCGTTGTGACGGGTCTTGGCTGGAATGCCCATTTTGTAGAGCTCGATTTCCACTTCCTGCATGTAAGCAAGAACGCGGTCTTCGATCATGCCGAAGTAGTGATCTTCGAGCTGCTGGTTACGTGAAGTGAGTGAGCCGAAGAGCGCTCGTCCGGTCATCACAAGATCTTGTCTTCCGAAGTAAAAGGCCTTGTCGATGAGGAAGTATTCCTGTTCAGCGCCGCAAGTTGTGTAAACTTTCGAGACATCTTTCATGCCTGCGAGTTGGCAGAACTTTGTCATCACTTCGTTGATTTTGAGATCAGAACGAAGGAGCGGAGTTTTGGTATCGAGTGCGTCGCCGTGATAAGAAACGAATGCAGTAGGAATCACGAGTGTCTTACCGTTCGCTGATTCCTGAATGAAGATCGGAGATGTGAGATCCCATGTGGTGTAACCGCGTGCTTCGAAAGTCGCGCGTGAGCCACCGTTCGGGAATGAAGATGCATCGGGCTCACCCTGCATGAGCTGAGAAGCAGAGAGAGTTTCAATTGGTCTGTCGTTGTCAAAGTTCAGGAAGGCATCGTGCTTTTCTGCTGTCGAGCCTGTGAGCGGCTGGAACCAGTGACAGAAGTGAGTTGCACCTTTTGCATTTGCCCACTCGAGAACTGAGTTCGCAACTTTTGTAGCGAGCGAACGATCAATGCTCTTCTTTCCATCAATCACCTGCTTGAGATTTTCTTTGTCTTCAAGAGAAAGTGATTTTGAAAGGTGATAATTGAAAACGTTCTCACCATAGTACTGGCTGATCTTGAGGAATTTTCCCTGCTCATTCACAGGAACGGGACACTTTCTGGATTTACGTCCATACACAGTGAGTTTAGCGTCTTGTCTCAATTGATTGGCCATATCATCTCCTGGGAGGGTTGTATCTCGATCAAGTATAAATGCGCAGGGTACTTGCAACAACAACGGTTTTAACCGTTTTTAAGAATTTAGAACCTACAAAACGTTTCGTTGTGTTTCAAGAGTAAGAAGCTCGAGCAAAAAAGACTTTAGGTGAGCTTAAGAAAAATGGCGCATACTAAGCTAGCCGGGGCCATTTGGTCGGCCATTATGAAGCTTAAATGCCGCTTCCGCTCCCTTCCGGTCTTTGATCGCGATCTCTTTCAGGGTCCGCGGACTTCCCGACGG
>JBJMLZ010000016.1:0-12610 GCA_045805035.1 Bacteriovoracaceae bacterium | reverse complement strand
TACACCAAAAAAAATAAATCACCTTCTAAGAGAAAGACATCACAGGCTAAAGTCATAGAGATTGTTCATTATGCCCTTAAAGTGATTTCATCACACCAAGGGGTTAATCCAATCAAAGAGCTTCGTGAGCTGACCCTCGATAGGCACATGCACTTAAGAGAGTTTTTAAAACGATTTGAAGATAATGATCCAGAGCTATTAAAAATTACTATTAAGTCATGTGTAGATCGGAAATTAAGTGAAAGAGAGGCTGTTCCTGCTCTTGAAAGATTCGAAGAGAAATACACATATCTGAATGATGAGACTCTCGAGAAAGCAACTTATGAAGACCCACAGCTGCTCAAAGGGATTGTTTTTGATGAAAGAATAAATCCATTAGCAAGGGCCCATACTCTGTATGCCCTTTCATTTGGCGGCAGAGAAGAATATTTCTCTTTTATTGCCAGCTTTGTTAGTCATCCTTCTCCATTTGTTAGAGAAAGTGCATTAATGGGCTTATTTGAATATTATGACAAAGATGAAAGAAAACATCTTGAGCTAAAAGAATTCTTCATTAAGCACTTAAAGGAAGAGAAGGCTATAGGGATAAAAGAAAAGTTATCGTCGTTACTTGAAAGAATGTAGAAAATGAAGGTTAGAGCGACTAAGAACATTCACAGTACTGAGAAAACCTTTGAGCAATTCAAGCTTACTGAATTCTCAAAAAGCTTAACAGAATTTATTCCTGATTTAAGTCTTTCTTGTAATGAATGTGCAGATATTGAAGATGATGAAAGTTCAACCGATAGCAGATTATCATTTTTAGTAAAATTTAAAGCTGATAAGTTAAATGACCCGCGAAAGATTAAGCATGAAGGTTTAAGTGGAATTCTTCTTCCAGAGGAAGAAGAATTCAAATATCAAGAAGAGAAAGGGGAAGATAGTTTCTTTGCTACAGTTAAGAATAACCATTTCAATCTTGTTATAACCCAAGATCAAGTTGAGAGGATGGCATTGGAAATCTTTTCGAATGAAGAAAAAAAAATTAACCATAACTCTAAGGAAGTAAGCTCCTACCTGGTAGGTAGTTATGAGAAACCAGAATGGGCAGCATTCTTCCTTGATACTCAGAAAACTAATTGGAAAAAATACCTAAAATATAGCTTAAAAGAACACTTCAAATCCACATTCTGCGATTTTAAAAAGGCAGAATTAACTCAAATGTTAGGGACTGATCCTGAAGGATTAAAAAGTAATCTCTTAAAATTAAATGCAATGGGATGTCTTGAGGGGTCAGAGTTAAATGAAATAAGACAAGCTCTCGGACGAAACTTTATATAGGTGCTAAAAGTTCCGCTTCTTTGTTTGCTATAAAACGTCTTTCAAAAGACATCATTGTATTGCCGGGAAGTGGTATGAAGTTATGCAGAGAAGGTAAGTAGTGTCCATGGCAAAGCCTTCTATGAATCGAGTCCGAATAAATATGAAGAAATCTATCTATAGATTTATTGAATTGGCTCACGGTAAATTCGTATTAAAAGAATCACTGCGTTTTATTAACGTTTACATCATTTTTATTTCAGATTGCGTTGCCAATAATGTTCTTGGATGGAAATTTAAATAGGTTTAATCTTTTGTTGTATATTGTTGCATGTATAGTTGCAAATATTGTGCTTCTTATATGGTACTGGTTTGCAAATTTTCTCTTCATACGTTATTTGAAAAAATAGTCGCTAGTACTCTAGAACTATGACACCGAAATTTTAGGAAATGCATGCTACTTTTTTGCTACTTCTTCTTTAAGTCCAAAGAATTATTCAGTTCACGTTGAATCCACCATAAAAATCGATAAATCAGCCACTCATTGAGTGGCTTTTTTATTTTAAGAATTTAATCAATTCTGAGCTAGTAAGTTAATCCATTTACTCGTGCGTTTTGACCTTTTCTTCAATGAAGGAGAAAATTCGCAGTATGAAACAACTCATTTGTCTTTTGAGTTCCTTGCTTATTCTTTTCAGTTGTTCTTCGTCACCCAAAGACTCCAACGATAATCATTTTAAAGTAGTGGAGAAAGTCTTTGATATGTTCAAAGGCCTTCAAAAATCTGTGGAGGGCGGCGATTCTAGCGAGCTTTCTGTGGCGAAAGCGCACTTGAAGAATCAATCCCGCATCGCTGTTTATTTTGTCCCGCCGGAAAAAAACACAAACTGGAAATGGGGCTACAAAGAGAAAGAACTCTTCCTGCACTCGTTGGAGTCGAATAAGAAGACCGAAAAAGCATTTGAACTGATTGGCCTTGATAATAAATCTGTCGATCCAGGAACTCTGCGAACCCTCGCCGCTCAACAAGGTGCAGATGCTCTTCTTCTCGTTCGTGGATCTCCGAATGTGCAATCTCATCTCAATGGAAAAGCTTTCACTTACCTGTTAGTCATTCCGACTTTATTCGTGAACGGAAATGATGTGGAAAGTACTTTTACTTCCCAGGCGGTGCTGTGGGATGTCCGGAAGCCTTTCGTTCATCTCGGTGTGGAGTCGGAGGGTGAGTGGGAAATGGAAAGACCCCTGGCCTTTCGGCAGAAAGACCGTGGTCTTGCCAAGGCAAAAGAGAGCTCGCTTATGACTCTTTCCCGCAAGATTAATTCTCAGTTAGATCATCTCTAGATATGAGAGAAAGATTCCACCGAGGATATGAGAATGAAATTTATTTTTTGGATTGAAAGTGCTCGGATCAGTTCATCGAGTGTCTGCGTTTAACATCCCAAACAAGGCCCAGACTCTCAAACGCGACAATTATATAAAAAGTTAAATCTATTTGTTTCCAGGTGTGTCCAACATTTGCCGCGTGCATTTGTTGATGATGATTATTATGCCAACTCTCACCCATCGTGATGATGCAAAGGAGGGGATTGTTGCGGCTATCATCATCTGTTGCATATGTTTGGTAACCGAATTTGTGAAAGAAAATACCTGTGAGAAAACATACATGCCAAACTAAAAGTGTCGTCAACATTCCAATCCAAAAAAGCGCTGGAAGACCACCAAGTAAATAGATAATGAGATTACTCGCGACCCAAGGTACAAAATAAAAATGATTATTAATAAATTCTAGTTCCGGGAATTTTTTTAAATCGTCGACGGATTCAAGATTTGATTCATGATAAGATTTATCGAGAAACCAACCCATCCATCCCTGCCACAGTCCATTCTTAGGTGAGTGCAAATCATTTTCTGCATCACTGTAACGGTGGTGATGGCGATGCCCAGAGGCAAAGCGGTGAGGGCCACGCATAAAAGTGCAATTGCCCCATAGGCTTAAAACAAACTGAAATAAGCGCGAAGTTTTAAAAGCTTTATGAGAAAAATAGCGGTGGTGGATGCCGGAAAAACCAAAAAATTTGAAGAAATATAAGGCCAAGATAAAGCGAAGATAAGACACATGAAAAGGAGTCTTGAGAAGTCCCCAAATGGCCACCAGATGAATGATGATGAAGCCAATCGTTTGTGGGACGTCCAGACCAAGTTTTTTTAATTTCATTTTACTTCATGGTGCCACCACCCCAGATGGGGCGCAAGTGCGAATTATTCACTTTCTGAATCTTTTTCGTCTGCTTTACTAATTTACATCTATATTGCACTCTTGCAGATAGAGGTAAATCCTATGAAACAGTTCACGATCTTTTTCTTTTTGTGTGCGCTTGCCCTTCAGGCTTTCGCTGCTGATCCCGGTTTTATTTCTCCAAGAGAGAAGCTCAAAAAAATCACGACAAGACAAAAGTCACTTTGGATTGTGGTCGACCTTGCAGAAGATCTCAAAGAGACAATCAAAGACGCCGACGCTGCTCTCGATAACGGTGCCGATGCAGTGATCTTTGAAGGCCGAGACTTTGCCAAGTCAGACAAGGCCCTGGGGGAACTGCGTAAGCACTATCCGAAGGCCGTCCTTGGAATGAACCTCCTCGGGCCGGATGAAAATCTTCACACCTACAAAGAGACATTTGACCTCGTACGAAAGCATAATTTGCAAATCGCGTGGACTGATTTTTCCGGCGTTGATCTGATCAAGGAAGCGAAGGAAGTGAGCCTGCACGATATCCAGGCCAACAAACCTGTGAATGCATTCTACATCAGCGGTATTCACATGAAGTATTCCACTCTTCTGGATTCCCAGAAGCCGATCGAGCTTTCGGCATTGCAGGCGATGGGCTGGGTAGATGGCATTGTCATTACCGGCCCCCGCACGGGTGTGGCGACTGATCCTGATCGTGCCCGGCGTGTTCGCAAGACAATTGGTGATTATCCCATGGGAGCGGCTTCCGGAGTTTCCGCAGAGAACGTGAAATCCATCCTTGAGAATGTTGATTTTGTGATCGTGAACACCAGTGTTTCGAATGGAAAACGGCGCATCGTTGGTGAGAAAGTTCGTACGCTCAGGAAGCCAATGGATGGACTCAACTAACTCTCTGCAAATTTGCTGTTCAACTTTTTTAGAGATATCGTCTCACGATGAGAAAGCACGAAGAATTCCATAAGACAGATCGCATCGGATGGCTCAGGGCTTCGGTTCTGGGTGCTAACGATGGAATTGTCTCGACCGCGAGTCTCATTGTTGGCGTTGCTTCGGCGAACGCCGAAAAATCCACCGTTCTTTTAAGTGGCATCGCAGGCCTCGTCGCAGGAGCAATGTCGATGGCAGCAGGAGAATTTGTCTCTGTAAGTTCACAGGCAGATACAGAGGCCGCAGACATACAACGTGAGATGCATGAACTTGAATCCAATCCTGCTCATGAAAAAGAAGAGCTCGCGCAGATCTACGTTGGTAGGGGACTGGATGCGGATCTTGCCCGCAAAGTCGCAGAGCAATTGATGGCCAAGGACGCGTTACAGAGTCATGCCCGGGAAGAGTTGGGCATCACACATGCCGGTGCAGCTCGACCACTGCAGGCCGCACTTGCATCTGCTGCGACATTTTCTATCGGAGCAGCTTTGCCATTAGCTGTCGCCTTCATGACTCCGGCCGAATCCCATGGGCTGTATGTTTTCATTGCTTCGTTGTTCTTTCTCGTTGCTCTTGGCACTCTCGCTGCAAAAATCGGAGGAGCAAATCCTTTGAAAGGTGCACTTCGGGTTGGTTTCTGGGGCGCTTTTGCCATGGCGGCCACAGCTTTAGTGGGAAAATTATTCGAGATCAAAGGCCTTTGAACAGATCCACGAACTTCAAATGCTCCCGATCATCAGAACTCAATCGAATGCCAAAGTCGCTTGTGAGGACGTTGATGATCTCATCATGACTTTGAAGCTTTTTCTTTTCGGCCTCGCCGCTGGATTTACGTATTGTGAACTCGTCATTTTGTAAGCTGATTCTGCTTCCATTCTCGAGCGCTCGGGCCGCCACCAGTTTATCTCTAAAGTGAGATTGGGGATGAGTGCTCGTGTACCAGTTGGCGACTTCCCGATCAATGAGTGGCATCTCTTCCAAAGTGAATTCGCAAGCGTCCTGCCAGACTTCACCGTACCGAATTTGATGATACCAAAGAGCACCTTCTTTACATAAGCGTCTTGTATCATGAGGCGTTTTCTGTTCTTCGTCTGTTCGCAAGACCAGGGCCTTCGTCAAAGAGCCTGCGCCCATGCCGACGTCGGTGAGAAAACTTTCGTTACCAATTTCGACTCTCAGAAAAACGTGCGTCCGGGGAGCAACTTCTGAGCGAGTAGTAAATCTGAGTCTGACTCTGGCGCTGATGGGTTTGGCCTGAAAACCGAGATCACTCAAGGCGCGCAAAAATAATCCGTTCTGCTCAAAACAATATCCACCACGGACGTCGACGACGAGCTTTTGAAAAAGAGCATCGTCAGAGAGTAGAATTTTCCGGTTGAGGATGACGTCGATGTTTTCGAACGGAATCGTTCTTGTGTGGGCCTCGGTCAACCCATTGAGGGTCGCCAGAGTTGGTGCCGTGCTACCCGAGTAGTTAATTCTACGAAGATAAGTTTTTAAATCAAAATGTTCCATGCCCCTCGTATTATACTGCAATAGAAATATTTTGAAACCCATGAGATAGTGATACGGCGAGGATCCCATTGAGCAAAACCGTTTCGAGAGAAGTACTCTCTTTCAAATCACAATCCTTATTCAGAAAGTGGCTGGTAAAAAACCACGCCTCTCATCATGGCATCTGGCTCAGGATCTTTAAGAAAGGCGCAGACGAAAAATCGATTGCGTATCAGGAAGCTTTGGAAGAGGCGCTGTGTTTCGGCTGGATCGACGGCCAGAAAGACAAATACGATGATGAGTCCTGGCTTCAAAAGTTCAGTCCAAGACTTTCGAAGAGTGTGTGGTCCGCAAGAAACATCAAAATTGTGAAGAAGCTCATTGAGGAAAAAAGAATGCATCGTTCGGGCCTTCTTCAGGTGGAAAATGCGAAGGCCGACGGAAGATGGGACAAGGCCTACGAATCTCAGAAAGATGCTGCGATCCCCGAAGACTTCTTATCCCGCGTGAAGAAGAACAAGAAGGCCTTCAAGTTTTTTCTCACGTTGAATAAGACGAATCTCTACTCAATCTACTGGCGGCTTCAGACTGCTAAAAAACCAGAGACTCGTGAAAGAAGAATAGTTGCGATCATTGCGATGCTGGAGAAGGGCGAGAAGTTTCATTGATGTCAGAGAGAAACAATCGACAAAAAAAAGGCCCGCAGAAGCGGGCCCATAATTGGAAGTTTTTAGAAAGCGTTGAAGTACGCGCTTAATCCGACGTTCGTTAATTCCTGCTTCATGTGACTCGGAAGGAACTGGATGTTCGGATAGAGAAAGATATTTCTCGTCACCGTAATCCCGAGACCAATTGACTGGAACACAGCGAGCTTATGGTAGTTGTCATTAGGCGTGTTACGGAGCTGTTCCCACTGGTAACCCAATACCGTTCTCAGGTTGTACGTTTCGTTGAGAACGTATTCACCGACCGGATAAATCTGAAGATAGTTCGCACCAAGGGTCTTGTCGGTTTTGTCGAAGAAATATCTTGTATACTCGAGCGCACCACCGAGAGAGAGACCGGACTTACCGATTTCTTTCATGATGGTTGATGTCCAGTCAAAGCTTCCTGTGTAACCCGCGTGTCTCTGCTGAGAGTTTGTAATGAGCGTCGGAGTAAACTGAGTCACAATCTGGAAACCGGAAAGGTTCGTGAGATTCGTGTAAATGAGATTCGGATCGTTCACGGTGAGCTGTTGTTTTGTATCTTCGAATCTCTTTTTAAGTGCAGGGTTGTTGGTGTTGATGGTCGTGTTAAAGGGAGCGGTGATGAAGGCACCCGTCGCAAACGTAATACTGTTCAACGTCGAGAAGCGGTAACGGAGACCCATGTTCAAGGTCATGTTCTGCAACGTCAGGTTATTCGCACCAGCAGTAATGTTCGGGCGCTGGGCCGCGAGTGGCTTCTGGAGGGAGCCGGCGTTGTAGTTATAAGCGAAGTTTCCGCTCCACTTCGAAAGTGATCCGGATTGAGCACGAAGACGGCGATTCGTGATGACCTGGTCAGCTTCATCAACTTTCTGGCCACTAGGATCTTTCTTCTCGACTGCCTTGGCGGCCTGGGCCTTTTCTCCTTCAGTCAGATCGGGGGCGGAATCCTCGTTACCTTCAGCGAACGCTGAGAACGATAAGAACATGGTCACAACTAGAAACAGAAATTGAAATTTCGACACTGATACCTCTTCAAAAAAAATGTTTCGTAGAAACTAATACATTCTTATGAAAAATCGAGACATTAATATAATTTAAGGAGTTAGAAATTTCTTAAAAATCTTATTCGGATCGGAACTGAGAATGACTCCGAATCCTTTCTTCGAATTCTTTTTCGTCAGAGGAACTCAGTGTTCGCGCAACTTTAGCATCACTTCTTTCCCAACGTTTTAGCCATTCCTCACCGAGCAAAGTCACGCCTTGTTTCTGAGCGAGAGAGGCCTCGTTGTAGGCGACGGTTGTCGTGCTCTTCGGGCCGGTGGCCGGCCCATATCCCACGGTGAAGCCAACTGCCAGAAGTGTCGCGCGAACGGCGGTGGAAGCAGAGTAGTTCAGGAGTTGAACTTCATTTCCTCGGCAGTATTCAAAAATTCTGGCGAATGCATGCTCACTCCAGAGTTCAACGTTCGTCACCATGGAAAAGGGATCGTAGAAAATTACGTGAGGTTTCGGCGCTCCTTCGAAAGTATGAGCGAAATCACCCTGGACAAGTTCCCACTCGATGTTTCCTTTCGGAGAGACCCACTTGTTGTGCTTCAATAGCTCGTGAGGAGCTGCATGATGAAGGTGAGGGAAGGCCGGAGCGTTTCTCAAAGCAAGTTTCAGCGGATCGGTATCGTTTTCAAAACTCACGATGCGAATCTTGCCGGTGAAGTTCTTTTCGAGAAACTCATGGATGACTGCCATGGAATTGTGAGCGGCGCCGAGGCCCACGTCCCAGATAAAAACTTCAGGAAGTTGTGTGAGCCGTTCATCGATGCGGGCGGGGAGTACGTAGAGGTTGCGCGCTTCTTCCTGTGGAGGATTTACTGAATGCATGACTTCGCCGGAACTTTTCTGGCGAATACTCGAGAATCCGCGACCAGAGTCGTGGACTTCGTAATCTCCGAGCTGCAGACGCTTATCTTTTTTGTACGGTTTCTCCGGAGTCATCGGTGTCGGAGGATTCTCCTCATCAGACATGACGAGTTCCTTTCTCTTCCGGTTATAGAAGTCGAGGAACGTTCCTTCGAGAATACTCGCTCTCATCTCACGCATTAAGCGATGATAGAAAGTGATGTTGTGAAGTACGAGCAGGTGCCAGCCGAGAGGCTCATCAGTTTTTGTGAGATGATGAAGATACGCGCGTGAGTAATTAGTGCAAGTGAGGCAGTCGCAGGCAGGATCAAGTTTCTCCTCGGAGAACTTGTACACCGAACGCCTCATCTGGAAATTGCCGAGACTCGTGAAAGCGACACCTCGCTGGCCGTACTGATTCGGGATAATACAGTCGAACATGTCGACCCCGCGATGAACGGCTTCGAGAATATCAATGGGAGTTCCAACTCCCATGAGATAGCGCGGAAGATTTTCCGGAAGCATTTCCGTTGCGACGGCGGTGAAGTCTTCGCGCTCTGATTTTGTTTCACCGACGGCGAGACCACCGATGGCGAGTCCATCAAAGCCCTCACCATTCACTCTGAGATTCGTGAGAACATCAGCACTTTGTTTGCGAAGATCTCCATGGCATGCACCCTGAACAATCCCGAACATGGATTGCGGAGAATCACCGCGTGCCTCGAGACTTCTCCGGGCCCAGCGATGAGTGAGCTCCATGGCTGCCTTCGCATCTTTGTGATTGGCATTACTTTCAATACACTGATCGAGCACCATCATGATGTCGCTGTTGATTGCTTTTTGCATGTCGATCGAAAGTTCAGGAGTGAGCAGGATCGGACGGTTGTCGACATAACTCAGGAAGCGCGCGCCTTTTTCATTCATCTCGCGGTGATGTGAGAGCGAGAAAATCTGAAAGCCACCGGAGTCGGTGAGAACAGGACGATCCCAGTTCATGAATTTATGAATGCCACCGAACTGTCTCATGACTTCCGCTCCCGGGCGAAGAAGAAGATGATACGTATTTGCGAGGAGAACGTTCGAGCCGGCGGTTTTGAGTGATTCGACTGTCTGATTTTTCACCGTGGCCTGAGTACCGACCGGCATGAAGATTGGTGTCTGCACTTCTCCGTGAAGAGTGGTGAAGGTCGCCGCGCGTGCGCGAGATCCCTTTGCCGTGGCCTCAAGTTTAAAATTCAGTCGACTCATAGGTCAGGAAGAATACCTAAAGAGATGCGGGTTCGTAATTAACTTTCAGGAGATAGAGCCCCCGCGGATCTGCTTTTTTCCACGGACGCTGCTCTTTGAGTTCTCCATGGAGATATTGAGAGAAATTTTCCACCGAAAGCCTTCCGTTGCCGACCAGCCAGAGGGCGCCCACAAGGTGACGGACCATGTGTTTCAAGAACCCCTTGCCTACGATGCGGAACTGCCAGCAGGATGTGACCTGTCCCGCCGTGAACAGGGTGCCCCTGAAGAGTTCATGGGGATCGATCAGGGTGAGATCGCACTCCAGAATTTCCCGGATTGTTGTGTTAGAGATGCCGCCAATTGACCAGAAGTTTCGAAAATCGTTTGTACCTTTCAGCATGTCGACACAGGTCTTCATGTTATCGATGTTCAAAGGCAGAGGGGTATCTGCGATATAACGATGGTCTTCGCCAGTGTGTGTGAAGAGGTAACGATACTCCTTCGAGAATTGATCGATGGAAGGAATAAATTCTTTCGCGCATGGATTGATTTCAAGACATCTCATGTGCGAGGGCAGGGCCGCATTCAATCGCGAAAGATGAAGTGCGGTTGAATCTTCCGACGAGATCTTGATGACCTGAGCGAAGGCATGAACACCTTTATCTGTGCGGGAGGCGGCCCTCGTCGTAAATTCTCCCTCGAGGATCATCTTCAAAGACTGATTGAGATCTCCCTGAATGGTGGGCGTTCCTTCCTGCAATTGGAAACCCATGCGACCGGTTCCATCATATTGGAGGATGGCCTTGTAGTAATTCATTGAACTATCATAGCAGTGTGATGGAACAATGAAAAAATATTACTACAAAGCAACGATTCAATACGATGGCACCGATTACTCCGGCTTCCAGTGGCAGGATGGTCTCAGGACCATTCAGGGGGATTTTCTCGCCGCACTTGCATCCATCGCGGGGCCAAGCGCTTCTCTCCGCGCAGCTTCTAGAACGGATTCCGGTGTACATGCGCTGGGACAGGTTATCCGGATTACTTCAGAGAAGGCACTCGATTTGGAGAAGGCACCGGATCTTTTGAACGGACTTCTTCATAAGCAAATCAGATGCCTCGATATGGTGGAGACGGAAAAACATTTCAAACCAGCTCATGATTGCACGTCAAAAGAATACCGGTATCTTTTCACTAACACGCCCGGTGAGAGCGGAGAAAAACGACGGTTCATCGCGAACAATCCGTACCCGCTGAACTTAGATCTCATGCGGACATGCATTGAACTCCTCATTGGTGAGCATGATTTTCAGAATTTCGTTTCTCTCGGAAAGAAGAACCGCCCGACGGTGAGAAGGATTACTTCCTGCGAACTCTCGCTGATTGATCCCCGGGAATTTCTGGGAAGGTCGCAGCTTTTTCCTGTGCCGGATGATCTCAAGACCTGCTATGAACTTCGTGTAGAGGGGAGTGGATTCATGAAGCACATGATCCGGCATCTCACGACGGCGCTGTGGAAAGTTGGTAACAAACGACTTCAAGTGAGTGAGTTTCAGCGGCTCCTTACAATGAAGGAGAGAGTGAAGCCCACGTGGAAATTAGCATCACCGAAGGGTCTCTTTCTCAGCCGGATTGATTATTGATTCAAAGGATGACGGTTTTGTTCTTCGTCACAAAAATCCGATCTTCAAGAACATGCATTAAGGCTTCGGCCAATGCCAGACGTTCGATGTCCCTTCCTGCTTTTTTCATTTCGTCAGCTGAGAAAGAATGATCCACCTGGATTGTCTTCTGAGTAATGATCGGCCCCTGGTCAAGCTCATCGGTCACAAAATGAGCGGTGGCCCCAATAATTTTAATTCCTCTCTCATAGGCCTGCTTGTAGGGATTGGCCCCAATGAAAGCGGGGAGAAATGAGTGATGAATATTGACAATTTTGCTGGGAAGAGAGGACACAAAATCGGGTGAGAGAATTCGCATGAACTTAGCGAGTACGAGATAGTCAGGCCTTTGCTTTTTCACAATCTCCATGATCTCACTTTCAAATTCCAATTTCGTTTTGTTTTCATGGGAGATATGGATGAAATCAATTCCGAACTTCATGACAATGTCACGAAGATCGCGATGGTTTGCAATGACACATTTAATGTCCATGTTGAGTTCGTTGAAATAATGACGGGTCAGCAAATCGCTCAGGCAATGATGTTCTTTGGTCGCAAAAAGGATCACATCCTTTTTCTTCTTTGGGTTAACCGAAATGTTGGCGCTCGCGGGCAGCTGGTTTGTGAGTTTCTTCCTCAGGAAACTGAGATCAATTGAACCTGTGAACTCACAACGAACATAAAAGACATTGTTTACGACATCTACATGTTCCTTCATTTCGACAATGTTTACATTGCTCTCGAAAAGAATCGTGGCGATCTTTGCGATAAGACCTTTTTCGTCCGGACAGTGAATGAGAAGTACGTGATTCATCAATGTGGATTATCCATCGAAATGCCACTGTATGCACACTTTCATCGGGAATTGAGTAAATCTTAAGAATGGAAGGTAGATGCTTGTCTTAAGGTTTCTCTTGGGGCCATCGACTAGATTTTCGGCAAACTTACTTTAAATGAACGCCTGCTATCCTTGAGCAGCTTTTTTCTCCAAACATCGAAGTTTGCCTTAAAAAAACATCTTAAAGCTTCGCCCCACCCAATTCGCAGTTGGAATGATGGAAGTTGATGAGAAGATCGTCGCCGTAAAAAAATACTCAAAAAAAGTGAGGCCCGTTCTACTGCTTTAAAGAAAGGGAAGAAGGTGATGAAACGCGGATAAG
>JBJMLZ010000015.1:0-9005 GCA_045805035.1 Bacteriovoracaceae bacterium | reverse complement strand
CAGTCGAGTGAAGAATCCAGCTCATGTACGCTCGTGCTTCTTCTATGAGTCCAAGTCCGAGAAAGGCGCGCACGGTGAAGGCCGCATCCCGCAGCCAGCAGAAGCGGTAATCCCAATTTCTTTCTCCCTTGATCTTTTCAGGAAGAGAAGTAGTAGGAGCGGCGATGATTGCACCAGAAGGAGAATAAGTGAGAAGCTTTAAGGCCAGTGCACTTCGACGGACTTCCTGAGAATATTCTCCGCGATAAGTACAAGTTTCAATCCACTCACGCCAGTAATTAATGGTGCGCTCAAGCCGAATCAGGGCCTGATCACCCAGAGGAGGAATAATTCCCGGGCCGGTGATGTTGTAGCTCAAAGAAAAGATTTTCTTTTCACCGCCCATGATAAGAAATGTATTTCCTTCAACACCGAGATCATGGTTGAGATACAAAGTCTCCGAGCCGAAGTCGTAGCGAGTGCCGAATTTTCCTGCATCTCTTTCTCTTATTTTCTTTTTCCCGAAATCGGGCCGTGGTTCCATCGCAAAAATCATTTCCACTTCACCGTAAACCCCTTCCACGATCCGAAGTATTTCATGAAAGGGTGAAAGCGTTCTTTTTTTTCTGTCTTCGGTGTCTACTGGAAAACAATCGAGCAATCGGACTTCACCCGTCGAAGTGGTAAAGATCGTTTCTAAAACATTTGTGTCAGGAAGATATTGTTGGCGGGAAGAGTAGGAGCCTTTGGGAGATATTTGCATGTGACCCCCTTTTTCATCGAGGATCTTCGAAAAAATTCCGTCAGAATCAAAACGTGGCAGGCAACACCAGTCGATGGAACCCTCTCGTGAAACAAGAGCAGCAGTTCTGGTGTTGCCAATCAGCCCGTAGTCTGAAATGGAAAGCATGCACTAGGCAGCGATTTTTCTTTCAGTCACAACATCAGTTGAAACCTGATGTTCGTGAACAGGCGCCAATTGTCCAAGGGCATACGCACCGATCGCAAGACCAAGGTCGCGAAGGGCAATGTCAAAGTACGCTCCGAGGATCAAGAGGTTGACAATAATACCTACAAGCCATGCGCTGACGACGTAAGAAAAAATCCTAGGCTTCAAGAGCACGCCGATCGCGGCAACAATCTCGATCACACCCACACCTTGCATGAACGTTTGAGGTGTTACGCCCAACATGTTTGGAAAGACCGGGGCCAGATACTTAGGCCAGTCAGTGAGGTAATTGGCAAATTTGTCCAAACCTGCGATCAAGGGAGCCGCAATAAATCCGAGCTTCAGGGCCCAGAATGCGTGCTCACTATGTCCTACATCCGAATGATGAAAAGCTGTTACGGAGTTCATATTCTCCTCCTTAAGTAATAGACATCGCCACTTCAAAGAAGCGGCAATATTTATTGAGCAAGAATGGGGCCACAAAAAGGTTCCAGCACACCTGAGATCCCGGTTCCAGCACACCTGAGAAACTTACTTTAGTGGTTGTGTTAGCAGTATTTATTCACCGGCTTGAAATTAGAATGCAGATCGAAAACAGTTTTATGAAGTGAAAATTTGATTTTGTTTGAAAGCTCTTTTTCGAAGTCTTCGTTCAGCCATTTCAGCTCACCCGAGGACCACTTTTGAGAGAAGAAAAGATTCTCAATTTCAAACGAGTCTTTTTTCCAGGACGAATATCGATAGTCTTCAATCCTTTGGCAAAGACCTGCCCTTACAGGATTTCGATAAATATATTTATAAACGTTGAAGAGATAATTTTCATCTTGGATAAGGCAGCCTTTATATCGTCCGCCAAAAACGCGATTGATTCGACCGGTGTATTTCTGAATGCTTACCGTGATCTTTTTCATGAAGAAATACATTATACGATCAACGTCTTCATGTGGGGTCATCATGAGTAAATGAAAGTGATTATCCATAAGGACAAAAGCTGAAATTTGAATTTCATATTCCAACTGAAGGCATTTCAGATGTGATGCCATCATTGTCCACATCAGATCTTTGTGGAGATAAAAATTCACTTTTTATCTTCTCAGGTGTGTTGGAACCCAATTCTCAGGTGTGTTGGAACCTGGCCTAGACCGTTCCGGGAATCACTCTCTCCACCATGAGCTGAATCGTTTCATTGCCATTGAACTTATTCACCCCAAGGGTGAACTGGACAGTGAGACCAGCTTTCTGTTGAAGGGCAAAGAGTTCTTCCGGAGTCATCTCATTCCACTTTCCGAGATAGTTGAAGCTGATCCCCTGGACCATGAGCTTCTTTCCGTTATTCGCGGTGAAGGTCCAGCGAACGTGCGCGTCCTTCATGATCTTGTAGGAATGAATGAGAGCATTCTTCATACGGAAAACCGGACGCTCGTGTCCTGGTCCCCACGGCTCGAGACGATCGAGATCTTTTACGAGATGAGCGGTGATTTCTTCCAGGCCGACTTCAACATCAAAACTTCTCGTTTTCGTGCGCAGAGGTTCTGGCATCGGTTTCAGGAGATTCATCATGCGTTCTTTGAACGCCGGGAGATTTTCTTTTTTCATCGAAAGACCCGCGGCCGCTTTGTGACCGCCGAACTTGATGAAGAGGTCTTTACACTGATCGAGGAGATCAAACATGTTCAGCTCACCCGCCGAACGCGCAGAGGCCTTGATCACACCTTTTTCTTCGGCGTCAGTGAAAACAATCGCCGGCACTTCAAACGTCTCGACGAGTTTTGAAGCAACAATACCAATCACACCCTCATGCCAGTGCGGCCGGTACATGATGTTGATCAGGAGTTCTGATCCGGACAGCCCCGCGATCACATCCGCCTTCGCTTCATCAAAAACTTCTTTCTGGATCACGCGACGATCGCGGTTTGCGACTTCCAGATGCGTGTAGTGCTCGAGCGATTCTTTCGCATCACCGGAGATGAGGAGTTTCATCGCGCGTTCCGGATGATCCAGGCGCCCTTTGGAATTAATATGCGGACCCACGTGGAAAGCGATTCTCTCCGACGAAATCATGATGCCCGCGAGCTCCTCAGGTGAGAAGAAGGCGCGCACACCCGGATACTGCGATTGAGGAATCTGCTTCAAACCGTGTCTGGTGAGACGAAGGTTTAAGGGACTCATGCGCGCAAGATCCGAAATGGTTCCGATCGCAACGAATTGAAGAAGAGGGTAGATCGAAGGAAGATCAATCCCTTTTTTGGCGAGATCATTTTTTATCTGAAGCGCGAGCGCAAACGCCACTCCCACACCCGCAAGAGTTTTGAGCTCAGAATCTTTTTCATCGCGACGATTCGGATTGATCACCGCGTACGCGCGAGGAATGTGAGGAGCTGCGTCCTTGTGGTGATCGGTGATGATGAGATCCACTCCGCGCTCCTGAGCATAGTCAGCAGTCGCAGTGTTGGAGATCCCGCAATCGACGGTGATGAGGACCTTCACGTTTTTTTCGAGTGCTGCCTCAATGGAAGAAGGATGGACTCCGTAGCCTTCCACGAAGCGGCTCGGCTGGAAAACTTCCACCGCGTTTCCGGTCATCGCAAAGAAGTGCCAGAGAAGTGCACACGAAGTTGTGCCATCAACATCATAGTCTCCGTACACGCCAATCTTCTCGCCGTTCTCAAGCGCACGAATAATACGCTCTGAAGCTTTCTCGAGGTCGATCATCTCGGTGAGTTGAGGAAGCTCTTTCAAGTTCCAGGACAGAATGTTGTCGACGTCGGAGGGAGAGAGGCCGCGCTTTTTAAAAAGGCGAACGAGAACCGGATTCAGTTCTTGGAGTGCAGGATTTGTTTGGATCATTCTTTGAAGTTAGCAAACCGGGTGAAGAATCACCACAGAACAAAGAGGCCCTTGATAAGATCTTCTTCCTCAATTTCTCCTGTTGAGGAGAAATTGTTTTTCCACTTCTCACCGTGAGCAGAGTGGACTTTTTCGAAGTATCGAAGAGGTAGAAAAGATTTCTGGCAGAAAGCGCAGCGTTCCAATTCCACAGAGGATTCATTCACCTTGTGACAGCGGTGACAAACTCTCATCAGCAATATTTCTTTAGTGTCTTTACGGATTTCGTTCACGAGAAGCGTATCGGAGATGTGTAAGTTTTCTTAAGAAAGTAGGGCCCCCATTCGGAGGCCCTCTCATTGGGAAGTAGTTGACTAAATCAGATCATGGTCAATGGGCCACCCAGACGCTGAGTTGATGGTGCCATTGGAATTTGCGGTGAAGGCTGACCACCGAAATTAAAGCTCAGACTATCAAGAGCGAAGTTCCCTGGGTTGTGAGTGAACTGCGACTGAAGTCCCCACTGGCCACCCATTCCCATCATTCCCGGCTGCTGGAACTGAGGAAACTGCTGCTGGTACGGATTGAATCCATAAGGATTGTACTGAGGTGCCTGCGGCTGTTGCATGTTGAAAATGTTTTCTGGCTGCGCTTGCTGAGCAGTCTGGCCCGGAGTGATCGGCTGCAGACCATTCGGATAGTATACCCAGTTTCCGGCAGCAACGGGTTGCTGGTACGGATACATCTGCTGATAGTTGAACGTATCAGGAGTCTTGTACATATTCTGCATCATCATCATCTGAGACATCATCATCATTTGTTGCATGATCATCGTCTGAGAAGAAATAAAGGTCTGAAGCGTTTGCTGAATCTGCTCGTTCTGTTTTTCGAGAGCGCACAGGACAGGATCTTTTTCTTCAGAAGGTTTGTCTGAAGTTGTGCTCGCTGTACTTGTAGGTTTCTCAGGTTTTGCATCCGGTTTAGTTTCCGGTTTTGTTTCTTCATTCACAACACTCGGAGAGCGTTGAGCATCCGTAGACGGTGTCGTTGAAGCGACAACCGGAGCATCAGGCTTATTTGCCGGACGAGCAGCAAAGGCCACTTCATCCTGCTCAAGCTGAGCGAGTGATGCTTCAAGTGAGATGCGGGCAAGGCGCACTCTCTCAGGAAGATCTCCGAGATTGTCTTTGCCACCGATGATATCCGGGAATCCTCTTTCCACTTGTACGAGATCAATTGCACCTTCGCGGATCGCTTTCTTGAGTTCATCGAGCTGTTCGCGAGTCACTGTTTTGGGATCAAAAGATTCAGCAGTGTGAATTTTTGAAAGAACAGTCGTGATGTCTTCTTTCAGAATGTCAGCATTGAGATTTACCGGTTCCTGGCGACGAGGAAGTGAGGCAATCTCTGAAGCAGGAAGAAGTGCATCGAGTTTTGGAGTCTGTGATTGAGATTGTGGTTGATCCGGTTTTACTTCCGGCTTCACTTCAGGTTTTTGTTCTGCGACCACCACTGGTGTTTCTGGGTTTACTTCCGGTTTTACTTCTGGCTTCACTTCAGGTTTTTGTTCTGAAACCACCACTGGTGTTTCCGGTTTTACTTCCGGTTTCTGGCCGCGAGCTACAACCACCGGTGCATCTGGTTTTTGTTCTGGCACGACAACTGGAGTTTCCGGCCTTACTTCAGGAACAACTACCGGAGTAGGTTCATCCGAAGCAATTGAGCGTCCGTACTTTGTATGGACATCATTTGGTGACATAAGTAGAAGTCCGAGGAAGGGCATCAATACCCAGACCTGGTGTTTTTTAGGTGACATAGTTCCCCCCTTAGGAAACGTTTTTAGATGAGACTATGACTCCAAGTTCCATGCCAAACAAAGGTGATTGAGAACTTCGGGGCACATGCCCACGTAATCCTCACATTCCGAAGGGTTATTTCCTTGTCAGGAAGGGGGCCCGTTTTTACACTTATCAAGGTCCCGACTAAAACATTCATAGGCCGTCTAAATTTTAGACACATTTTGAGTTCGATGAGAAAGCGCAGAAGTAGTAGCAGAACACCAAAAAAAATCAGCTTCAACGTTGATCCCACACACTTCCTGAACCGGGACACGTCCTGGCTGCAGTTCAATCGTCGCGTTCTTCATGAGGCCGCAGATAAAAGAAACCCGCTCTTAGAGCGCCTGCGCTTTCTGATTATCTTCTCAAACAATCTCGATGAATTTGTGATGAAGCGGATTGGGTACCTGAAGCACCTCCTGGGGTCAGGGATTTCTCATCGTTCGGTGGATGGTCTTTCCGTGGCCGACCAGCTTTCAGCAATCAGAAAGCATATCAATGAGGACCTTGAAACCCAGCGCGCGATTTACCTTCAGCTCGTGGGTGAGCTTCAGCGAAACGATATCTATATTTATGACTATGAAGACCTCACGAAGGATGAGCAGGAATATTGTGACGGTATTTTCCGGAAAAAGATTTATCCCGTCCTCACTCCTTTGTCGGTGGATCCGGGGCACCCGTTCCCGTTTATCTCCAATCTCTCATACTCACTGGGGATGATTCTCCGGAACCCTCAGACAGACACGATTCTTTTCTCGCGTGTGAAAATTCCGGAGGCCATTCCAGGCATGATGCTCCTTCCGCGCCGAGAAGGGGATAAGCGCTCCCGCTTTGTGATCACGGTGACAATTGTGCGTTCTAACCTTGCGACTCTTTATCCGGGAATGGAGATCCAGCAGACGGTTCCGTTCCGCGTGTCCAGGAACGCCGATGTTGATCATCGTGAAGATGAGGCGCAGGATCTTCTCATTCTTGTGGAAGAAGGAATTAAAGAGAGAAGACTCGCTGAATGTGTGCGCCTTGAAATTCACCGCTCAACGGAACCGAACCTCACGCACTTTCTGAAAGAGTCGCTTGAGATTATCGACGAAGATATTTATGAAATGGATTTTCCGATCGACTTTGCGATCCTAAAGCCGATCGTTGACCTGGATCTTCCGAACCTGAAGTTCAAGCCGTGGTCGCCGGTGATCCCGAAGATGTTTGGGGAAAACACTTCGATCTTCCAGCTGATCAAGCAAGGTGACATTCTCGTACACCATCCTTACGACAGTTTCTCCGGCACCGTGGAGAAATTTGTCGCGAGTGCCGCTGAAGATCCGAACGTGATGGCGATCAAGATGACTCTCTATCGCACGGGCGACAATTCTCCTTTCATCCGCTCGCTGATTAAAGCGGCGGAGAAAGGGAAACAGGTCGTGGCCCTCGTGGAGCTTAAAGCGCGCTTTGATGAGCAAAGAAACATTGTGTGGGCGCAGAAGCTTGAAGATGCCGGAGTGCACGTGGTGTACGGCATTCTTGGTCTCAAGACTCACACCAAGACGACACTCGTGGTGAGACAGGAGTCTGACGGCGAGATCATGAGCTACGTTCATGTCGGCACCGGGAACTATCACTCACAAACTTCCAATCTCTATACCGATCTCGGGCTTCTTTCGTGCAACCAGAAAATTGCCGGCGAAGTGGCGGAGGTTTTTAATTATCTCACCGGCTCATCACTGAAGACTGATTACCAGGAAATTCTCGTCGCTCCGATCAACATGAAGTCGACGTTCATCAACAAGATCCGCGATGAAATCAATCACGTAAAGAACGGCAAGAAAGGCCGGATCATCGCGAAGATGAACTCGCTTGAAGATGAGGTGATCTCGGAACTTTTATACGAGGCGAGTGTCGCGGGCGTGAAAATCACTCTCATCGTGCGCGGCTTCTGTTGCCTGAAGCCTGGCATCCCGGGACTTTCGGACAACATCGAAGTGATCTCGATCATTGGTCGCTTCCTTGAACACTCGCGTATTTTCTATTTCGGCAACGGCGAAGAAGATCCGCTGAAAGGAGATTTCTACATCGGTTCAGCAGACTGGATGCACAGAAATCTTCACAACCGCGTAGAGCTCATTGTTCCGATCATCGAAGTGAAGCTGAAAGAGAGATTGTGGGACTTCATTTCGATCATGCTGAAAGACAATCGCCTCGCGTGGACTCTTCATAAAGACGGACACTATACACAGAAGATTCCACAGGAAGGTGAGGAAGAGCATGGCACTCACCAGGAACTGATGAAGAATACTATCGCAAGGGAGAAGGTCACATGAGACTGATATTCGTGAGACACGGACAGGCGGAAGGGCACTTCAGTCTGGATCAGGACAAGGATTTTTTACGTGAACTCACGGAAGACGGAATCAAGGACCTTCACCGAACCTTTAAGTCATTCAAGAAAGCACAAAAACGAATCGATGTGATTTTCACTTCTCCTCTCGCAAGAGCAGTTCAGTCAGCGGAAATTCTCTGGGAGCACTGGACTGACGCCAATCTCGAAATGATGGCCGATCTCGACATTCTCGATGATCCGGCACACCTTGTGGAATACATCTCATTCCTTCCAAATGACGGTACCTACGCCTTTGTCGGCCACGACCCGCATCTTACCCGCGCCATCGCAAGTATTCTTTCCTTGCACCCGGAGCATGATTTTCTCAGCATGAAAAAAGGCGGGATCTGTGTTCTTCAGGGCGGAATGTGGGAAGGATTTACGCTCGAGCTTCTTCTATCTCCAAAGTCCATCAAGACCATCCGCACCTGAATCGCGCGCGTGACTTGTCTGCTCTTCTGCAAAGGGAGAAGGTCTTGTCATGGATGATTTCTCAAAGAACTTTGATCGTCCCACAGAATTAGCCGACTCATTTCTTTCCCTGCCTTTTCGCGCGGGAGGAATTCTTTGCGCCGTGGCCCTGTTTCTGATTTATGGGCTTCTCGGTCACTGGAGCTATCATTTTGTCTTTTCACCGGTTCCTACTTCTGTTTTCTGGCTGCCCAGTGGACTCACGGTTTTTCTCATGGTGTTTTTCCGGCAGTCGATGCGCTTGTGGCCCTTTTTCATCGCCGGTCTTTTTTTTGGTGAATTATTTCTCGTTACTCAGAATAATATTCCGTTATTCCCTGCCATTTTCTGGTCGATTGCAAACATTGCTTTAGCGCTCACCACAGGATTACTCTCGCGAAAAATGCTCGGCGATACTTTTCGCTTCACCCGCGTTCGTGATGTGTTCCGATTTTTTATCATGGTTGCCATCGCGGTTATCCCTGGTGCACTGATCTCCGCTTTGGGGACAAAATTTGGACTGGGAGTGAAATACTGGTGGTCAGTTCTGGAATGGTCTCTCAGCGATGCTTTAGGAATCATCCTCTGT
>JBJMLZ010000014.1:0-10291 GCA_045805035.1 Bacteriovoracaceae bacterium | reverse complement strand
CGCTGACACTTTGTGAAAGCGGTGCCCGGACCGTCATCATCGGCTCTCGCTTTCAGGGATTGAATCTTCTTCCTGAAAAGGAAGGAACGCTTCTTATCACCACTGGTGGAAAGAAAATCGATGCCCAGTCACTTCTGGGCGTGATTGAAATTCTCCTGAAAGAAAAAGAAGCGAGACCTGCCACTCATCTCAACATCTATCGCTTGAGCATGGAAAACGTTTTTGGTGCGTATCTTGAGAATCTCACCGGACAGGAAATGCCGTTTCCATTTTATCAGGCCCACCTAGTGCTCTGGAACTACCTTCTCGCTCTTCAGGACGTGAATCTTGATATTGTTCCGCCATCACAGGACCAACGCGAAATGATTGAAGGCCAGCTGGAAATCGTGACGAAACTTCTGCGTCTTCATGACTATGCGATGGTGGGCCTCGATGCCATTTACAAAGAGGCGAAGCTCGAAGATTCGGACGCCGAAAAAATTAACAAGAACCTCGACACTCTTACCGAAGTAGATGGCACGATTGAAAAAATCTCTGCCAGTAATCCATTCCTTCGTCCCATTCTCGATTTCTACCGGATCAGAAAGGGACAAATTGAAGGGGACACACTTCTTGAGAAAAGTCAGAACTCCCTTCTCGCTTATTCGGAAGAACACCAGGCACTCAATGCCTTTGCTGAACTTCTCACGCTGATCAAAAACAAAAAATAGGCCCGACTTCAGTGCCCCTACCGGACCCAATAAATTTCTGGGAATACCAACAGATTACGCTATACTATTCCTGTACCTATCAAGGATTGATGATATGTCAGGGATGACAGATGTACCTTCGCCGGTTTCGGCCGATGTTCTCACAGAGTCTGTTCAGCTTTCTCAGGAATTCCTCAATCAAGTCCTTACCCGCATTAACCAGCTTCCGCAGCTTTCCGAGATTCGGGCGATTGATCTGAATCAATACGTGAGCTCTCTCACTATGGAAGTGGGGACCCTGGTAGAAATCACGACTCTCATTTCCCAGGTTATTCAGAAGCGTTACAAGCAAACTCTGAATGGCGCCAAGGAATCTCACGTTCATCTTCTTTTCATCATGAAAGGCATCAACCAGGCCCGTCAGAAAGAAGACCTCGTGGCACTGGAAGATTTGATAAAGTACGAATTAAAAGATAACTTAACTCAGTGGAAAATAGACCTGATTCCCCAAGCGAAACGGCTTCTCAACAGCTGAGTCTCTATCTTGATCCGGACGTGATCGAGGCGCTTGGTGACGAGCATACTCTCACTGAAAATTTCACGCTTATTTCTTCTTCCGATGCCCAATACGCTCTCTTAAAAAAAGGCGACCGCCTCTGGGTGAATTATCCAGATGGTGAGTACTGCGATTTCCCTTTTTACCGGAAAAACATTGTCCTCATTCTGGAAGGACTCAAAAGAAAAAGACCTGAGAGATTTTCTGACGACACTTTTGATACGCTCGTGCGCTCCGCTCAGTCGATTGAGAAAAGAGTTTTCTCGGCCGCTTCTCCGGGTCGCCAGACCAAAGACTTGTGGGATGAAATCATCCGCAAGATCAACTCTCTTTCGCAGGAGTCGCACAGTCTGCGGGACCTCACCGATAAGATTCTCGGCGTACCCTTTCTCCAGAACTTTGAGACTTCTCTCATCATTCTCCATTTGAAAGGCCAGACCAAGGCCGAGCTCATCGGCTCTTTATGGCGTTCTGAAAAAATTCAGAGCTTCATCGAAGTGAAAGACTTCAATGCATTTTTTAATTCCGTAAAAAAATCCAAGATCAAATCTTTTTCTACGGACACCTTTCCAAAGCTCAATCTTCCTTTCAACGGAAGCTTTCTCGCCAAGGAAATTGTCTCCCGGAAATACAGTCTGGTGGCAGTGGCCTCTCGTCACGATTTCCTGAGTTACTCACGGGAAGAAGTGGAGCTTTATGAAACTTGCATCGATCTCCTCCAGCCGCATTTTGAGCGACTGATTGACCACGAGTTCTCCGACAAGAGAATCTCTGAACTCCGTATCTGCCTGAAGAATTTCCCGCTGCCGCTGCGGATTCGTAACACTGTGACAGGTACTGCTTTCCAGAATGATCTGATGAAGAGTGAACTTCAGGACCAGGATATTTTCTTCACGAAGAAAATCATGGGCCCATTCACGCTTGATCTCTACGACTCAGATGAGCTCCGTCATTATGCTTTTGACCTTTTCCATTTCCAGCGCATCTCGCTTCTCGGCGAACTGTTGAATACTCTCCGGCATGAACTCTCCAATCCTCTATTTGGTCTCATGCTCGGCTCGCAGATGTTCCGGACTCTCAATGTTTCTCAGGACAACAAAGAGCTCATGAAAGAGATTGAGAAGAACATTGCCCGCAGCCAGGTGATCATTGAGAATTTCTCCAACCTCTATCAGATTCAGAATGAACCGCGTCCGGTTTCTTTGAAAAAAATCCTGGATGAATCCCTCGTGCTCGCCAAAAGCGAAGGCAGAGAGATGAAGAAGAATGTCTTCTACGAAGACGACACAGAGAAAATGGAAATTTCCGTCCCTCTGATCTTCGTGGTTCAGATTCTTTTCAATCTCATCGTGAATGCTGCTCAGGCCCTGCGAGAGGCCCGGGTCTCCGGCGCTGAGCTGACGATTCGCGTGGCCCGTGAAGATGGTCATGTGGCAGTTCATGTCCATGACAACGGTCCGGGAATTCCGGCCGAGAAGGCGGGCCAGCTCTTCAAGCCGTTCTTCACCACGAAAGCGTCAGGCACCGGACTTGGACTGGTTCTCTCGAGAAACCTCGCCCTAAAAATGGGTGGTAATTTGGAATATATGATGAATAATGAGACTAAAGGTGCTCATTTCCGTCTCACACTGCCGTTACCATGAAAAAGATTTTTATCATTGAAGACGAGATCCTGATCCAGCAGTCGCTCAAAAAACTTTTCGAGCGCCGCGGATATTCAGTGGATGTTTCCGCCAGCGGCAAAATTGCGATCGACATGATTCTTGCCAATGAGTATGACCGGATCATCTGTGATCTCATGCTTCAGGACATCTCAGGGTTTGACGTCATCGAAGAATCCAAGAAAAAGTTCAGTGCCCAGGATATCAGTAAGAAATTCGTGATCATGACCGCGTACAATTCGCCGCAGGTTCTTTCACGGGCCAATTCGTATCAGTGCCGCCTTCTCAACAAGCCCTTCGAGGATATTGAAGAGGCCATGCGTCTCATGACGGAGTAAGTATGAAACACGCTGCCATCAAGACAGTCGGAATCACCCTGAAGCCCAACTCCACGCCGGAGTTTTATAATCTCCTGCCGAATCTCTGCGGGTGGCTTGAGCGCAGAAAGCGCAATGTGGTTTTCCGCATGGAAGACGAAGCACGGGTAAAAAAATTCTTTCGCAATAAAAAAACCGATCATCTTCTTTTCCGGGACGCGGATGAGTTCTACAACAAAGTTGATCTCATGCTCTCGCTCGGGGGAGATGGAACTCTCATCGGCGTTTGCCGCCGGATCAACGCCAAGATTCCCGTTCTCGGGATCAACCTTGGTCGTCTCGGCTTCATCACAGAATTCAACAAGAATGAATATTTTGATCGCCTCGATAGCATCATCGAAGGAAAATTTGAAATCACCACCAAGCCTCTCTGTCACGTCAGCGTAATCAGAAAGGGCAAAGTCCATTTCAAGGATTTTTTCTTCAACGATGCAGTTCTCGCCAAGAACGATATCGCACGCATGATTTATCTCCGCGCGGAAATGGGAAATGAGCACGTCTACAATATTTCCGGCGATGGAATTATTATCTCAACTCCAATGGGGTCTACTGCCTACTCGATGGCGGCAGGCGGGCCGATCGTTCACCCGGACGTGAAAGGCATCATCCTCACCCCGATTTGTCCGCACTCTTTGATCAATCGTCCGTTTGTGGTTCCGGATACTGCCCCGATCAGCTTGCGCATTCTTCCTCCTCATCATTCCGTCACTCTGACGCTAGATGGTCAGGTGGCCATCAACATCGATGAACAAGACGTGGTGGTGGTGAATTCCGCACGGATGAAAAAGGTTTCACTGGTGAAGAATGCCGAACGACTTTACTTCGAGACTGTCCGCGACAAATTCATCCTTGGAAAAAAAGAGTAGTGGTCCTACGGAAAAAATACGGAAAAATTGATTTTCCGTAGATTATCCGTATCATGGTTACTGAGAGGTCACCATGCACGCGAACTTTTATCTGAAATCACTCGTTATCCAGAACTTCGCCACCTTTAAAAACCAAACCGTGAAATTCCGCCCGGGATTCAACGCCATCGTAGGTGAGACGGGTTCCGGAAAAAGCTTACTCCTCGATGCGCTTCAGCTCATTCTCGGCGGACGCGCGGACAAGAAAGTTGTCCGTCGTGAGACAGAATATTCATTGGTGGAGGCGATTTTTCACTGCGAGGATCCTGACGTCAGAGACTTCCTTCATCACGAAGGTTACCCGGTAGAGGGAAAAGAACTCATTATCAAGAGACTGGTTTACAAGAATGGTTCCCATAAAACTTATGTAAACCATTTATCCTGCACGCTGAATTTTCTCGCGCAATTCTCGCGGAAGTACATTGATCTCGTAGGGCAATTTGAAAATCAGAAGCTTCTCTCAGGTGCCTACCAGCTTCATCTTCTCGACCACTTTGCCAAGTTAAGGCCTGAGGTCGACGAATATCAAAAGCTCCTGCGTGAATATCGCACGGCCAGGAAACGGCAGGAAGAACTTGAGGCTTCCAAAAGAGAGCGTGAACAGAGACTCGATTATTTAAATTATCAACTTCAGGAGATTGAGAAACTGAATCCATCCTCCCAGGACGAGCTCGATCTTCTGAAGAAGAAAAATACTTTGGTGAACCTCGAAAAGACTCAGCGCCTGGGACATCAGGTGAGGGATCTTTTCGACGGCGCCGAGGGTTCAGTGGGAATGATGGGACTTTTCCGTCAGCTTAACACATTGGTCGCCAAGAACACCGATGTTTGCGGCCATCATCATGAAGAACTCTCTCTCCTTCAGGATCAACTGGTAGATCTCCAGGCAAAACTCGAAAAACATCTGAACCAGGATGTGGATCCGGAAGAGCTCGAAGGAGTCATTGATCGGCTTGATCTTTATCAGAAGTTGAAAAAGAAGTTTGGGGGAAGTGCTGAATCCATCATTCAGTCTCAAGTGGAATTTCTCAAAGAGAAAAATCATCTCGAGGAACTTGAGATCAACCTCGGTGAAAGTGAGTCACATTTATCAAACCTGGAGAAGGAACTTCGGGAAAGGGCAGGTAAACTTCATGAGAAAAGAATTCGAGCGTCGAAGAAACTCTCACAGGAGCTCACATCACGCGTCCGCCTTCTTAATATGCTTGGAGCAACGATCACCATTTCACTCGAAAAATCAGATGAGCTTCTTGATACAGGGATCACACTTGCTCACTTTATGGCAGAAACCAATGCCGGTGAAGGCCAGTTCCGTATCAAGGACATTGCTTCCGGCGGCGAGCTTTCCCGCATTCTTCTTAGCGTTCGTCAGATTCTTTCAAGTTACGATTCCATAAGTATCTTTCTCTTTGATGAAATCGATACAGGAATTGGCGGAGAAACCGCTAATTGCATTGGTAAAGCGCTGACTGAAGTCGGGGCCAATGGACAGGTCATCGCGATCACCCACTTGCCTCAGATCGCTCAATACTCAGAATTACTGATTGTGGTTCAAAAAGAAATTCAAACGGAGAAAGAAGAAAAGCGGACAGAATCTTCGGTGAAGGAACTCTTCGGCAAAATGATCATGAAAGAGGTGAAGGCGATGGCGCAACTAAGCTAGGGGAACGAATCTCGGTTGGTGGTTGTCGATAAGAATGAACGTTTTTGTTTTAAGAGCGTAACCATTATTGAGATAGATCGACTTCTCCATAATAAACTTGTCCTGCACATGACTGTGGCCGCCGATCACAAAGTCATATTCGCCCTTCGTGACTTCGCGGACGCCCTGGCGGAAAGTGGCGCGGACTTTTTCGACATCAAACTTTTTAGAGCCCTTCTTTCTCGACATGGCAGAAGCTTTCTCACCAGTGAATTTTAAAATTTTGTAAGGCATGAGGTGATTGGCGACAAAGCGAAGCGGGGGAGAAAGGATCAGTTTCTTGTAGCGTTGATACGAGTCATTATGCGGCTCGTGTTCATCGCCGTGGGAAAAATAATACGACTTCCCGTCCCAGCTCTCAATCTCGGGAAGCTGGCGCGCGCGCACTTCACCCTTGGGCCAGAATTTCCGAAAAAGTTTTTCCAGGTGAACGTCATGATTGCCTTCAAAGTAATGTACCTTCACACCTGACTTCACCAGCGCATCGATCTTGTGAAAAATGGTCTCGAAGTCTTTCAGGTATTCTTCGTGCGGTCCACACATGAGATCGAAGATGTCACCGAGAAGAAGCACGTGCTGTGCACTTCGGACATCAGGATGTTCGAAAAATTTTTCGAGGAGAACTTGGGCATCATCACCCGGGGATTTGACGTGAACGTCGGAGATCGCGGCAATCTTCATGCTATCCATTTATAGCATGGAGCTCGTCCTTTATCCGTTCAAATATGAACATCTCGAGTTGTTTTTTGGCGACCGCATCGATCTGAGTGATCTTACAGGACACCCGCCAGACCTTGTAGGGAAAACCATTGGCCTCATCGGGATCGACTTCGCGAATGGAAAGTACCTGAGAGCTAATCTTCGCATTTAATCCGCTTGCCTTCAGTTCCATGCTGGGACTGAGATCCTCAGGACTGAAAAGTTTCGCTGCGGATTTGGTAACGAAAAAAGAAATCCCGCCCGCACTGACATCAAAGCATGACTTCAGGAAGAACTGGCTCATCATTCTCGGAACTGTAATTGCTTTCCCGAAACTCACTTTGATTTCCTGCTGCTCATACACATTCAGGCGGAGAAATTTTCTGCGCTCAACCTGGGCGATGAACTCCGGCATTTCAAGATAGTAACGATAGGGAGCATCGGTCTGCTTCAATCGACAGCGCATGAGAATGCACATCGAAGGAATGTAGAGATCAATCTGTGTCTGACCGCCGACAACGTCCTGAACAAGCCGATCCTGCCCTTCCAACGGAGCGATACAAAAATCGTTCCGCTGTTTCCGGACCGCTTCGATCCGTACAGATGCAAGATGTTTTGAACCGGCCACGAACCGCCACATGTAGATCTCAGTTCCTTCTTCCTTGGCGGAGTTCAGGTTCATGAGAATCTGATGTAGGTCGTAAACCTTGTTCAGCTTATTCCCGTTATTCACTAAGTTCCCTATATAGGCCCCCCGTGATTTCTCACGGAGGACCTGGGCTTAAGGAGTTTCAGAGACTAAAACAATTAACCGATCAGACGGAGCGCTTGTTGTCCAAGTGCATTCGCCTGAGCGAGGGTCGCTGTACCAGCAGCGTTTCTCATCTGTGCAGATGCGAGCTTCGCTGTTGATTCGGCAACGTCCACGTCTTCAATACGTGACCGTGCAGATTCCTGGTTCACTACCGCTACTTCATTATTGTTGATCGAGGTCTGGAGTCTCGACTGAACCGATCCGAAGTTCGCGCGGAACGCACTCACTTTCTGGATCGCACCGTCGATTCTCTCAAGGTTATCGAGAGCGTCCGATTTTTCACGGACGTTTGAGCCGCCAATTCCAAGGCTCTCTACAGATGCGTCTGTCGAACCTGCATCGAGCTCAATGATGTTGTCCTGGCCACCGTAGGCACCGACCTGGAACTGAAGGACAGAGCCTTCACCTTGCAGAAGCGGTCTTCCGTTGAAGGAAGTCGTCTTCGCAATACGGTCAGCTTCCTGAACGAGTTGTTCGTACTCAAGCGAGAGATAGCCTCTTTCGGCATCTCCGATGGTGTCCGAACCGGCCTGGATCGAAAGCTCACGAAGGCGCGTGAGGATGTTACTCGTTTCGTTCAAACCACCTTCGGCGACTTGAACCATCGAGATCGCATCGTTTGCGTTCCTCGTGGCGACGCGGAGACCTTTCGTCTCTGCTTCGAGTTTTTTTGCAATGGCCAACCCTGCGGCATCATCAGCAGATTTTGTAATCCGCTTACCTGACGAGAGTTTTGAGAACTCGGCTTCCTGAGAGGCATTGCTTACCCTCAAGTTCCGTTGCACCTCTTGGGATGCAATGTTGGTGTTGATTCTTAAGCCCATCGAACGTACTCCTGTTGAACCAAAGCCTGACCGTTATGATCAAGCTCACCCACTGATCGGAATGGTCGGAGATTATTTGACTCCTATTTGAGAGTGGGACTGAAAAAAATTAAGGTTTGCAGGGATTACAAGGCTTTAGGAATTGATAAGGCGATCTGAATAATCAAGGAAAAGACGATAACTGAAAGAATTTAAGGCGAGAGCGAAAATCTACTGCCACAGATATTTGTGACGGTAAATCTACTCACTGATGCTGAATTTTCTCTATGAGATTGGTGGTGGAGTAACCATCGACGAAGTTCAGTGAAAATACCTGTCCACCATTGGCCTGAACTTCTTTGCCACCAACAATTTGTTCAATCTTCCAGTCGCCACCTTTCACCAGTACACCAGGTTTCACGGTGAGGATGAGATTGAGTGGAGTGTCTTCCGTAAAAATTTCCACGAAATCGACTGACTTCAGTTGCGAGAGAACATACTGCCGATCTTTCTCGTTATTGATCGGACGCTCAGGACCTTTCAGTCTCTTTACACTCGCATCAGAGTTGAGACCAATCACGAGAAGATCACCAAGCTTTTTTGCTTCCGCGAGATAAGTCACATGACCGCGATGAAGAATATCAAAGCAACCGTTCGTGAAAACGATTTTCTTTCCTTTATTCTTCTCGAGAAATTGTGAAAGCTCGTGACTAAACATTAGTTCGCCTTGATCACCTTCGAACTCGTCGCTTTGTTCTGAAGATCAAAATAAGAGAAGAGTCCAAGGCTCGCAAAATTTGCGAGTGTGATCATGCTTCTCACGACGAGAATCATGAATGTCACATTCTTGTTGCTCTCATCCACCACGCGGATATTGAGCAAAGATTTTCCGAGAGTGGCGCCGGCCTTCTCGCTGATGGAAAAATAAAGAACGTAAAAGCCGCAGAAGAGAGTCACGATGAGGGGAGTGATCTCGTCCGGATACTGCGCCCATGCTTCCATGATTTCCATATCCATTGCTTTGGCCATGAACATCAGCATCACGCTGAGAACAGAAACAAGAAGGGAAACGTCGAGCACGTAAGCAACTATGCGGTCTGCTTTTGTAGCATTGCGGATGATTTTTTCGCGCTTCTCTTCCACCACCTGCGCAGTTTTGATTTCAGTCGTCTGTCCGTAAAAAAGAGAAAGGTCATTCTGATAAACATTCATGTCCGGCTTGTTCACCGGAGCTGTTCTTGCTGGCTTGGCTTCACGCACGGTCATTGGTCTTTCAGCGAACGCAGGCTTGATCTCGCTGGTCTTCTGGTGCTGATTAAACCCCAGGCCACTGGTGATCGGCTTAAAATCGAAATCATCCATCTCGAGATCGGTCATTGGTGGCGTGTTTTTAGCGGATTTGATGGATTCAAGGTTCATGCAGGTCCTTTGAGATCGTTTGAAAAAATTCTGTCACAAAATCATCAACTCATCAATCTTTGCAGAAGGACTCCGGCCCCAGTTGCGACCGCAGTAGGTGTCCGCAGAATAGGAGTGGGAAGAAGCATAGACTCCACGTTGGGAAGCGAGCGCAGATAAGTGAGTTCTTCAGGAGAAAATCCACCTTCAGGTCCGACAATCATGGCAGTTGGTCCGTTGGCTGTACGTTTTGTGCCGCTTTTTTCGCTCTGAGAATCGAGGAGCAAGGCCGTACCATATTCGTTCCACAAAATTTCTTCCCACGAACACTCAATCACCTCCGGCAGGAAGGCCGAATTAGACTGTTCGAGGGCAGAAATGAGGAGGGATTTCAATCTTTCGATATCGGGAACTTTTATCTGAGAAAAACGTGCGCGAACGAGATAGATTTTCCGGAAACCAAGCTCGACTGCTTCCTTCAGACTAAGCTCGAGAGCTTCTTTCTTAGGAATGCCTAGAATGAGATCAAATTGAAAGAAGCGGCGATGCTGCTTCTCTGTGATTCGGGTCAGGCTGAGATTTTTTTTCGCCAGATCTGAAACCCTGGCGGTGACGGATAATCCTTTACCGTCGAGCAGAAGAATTTCTTCATTTTTTTCGATCCGTACAACATTGATGAGATGGTGG
>JBJMLZ010000013.1:0-5811 GCA_045805035.1 Bacteriovoracaceae bacterium | reverse complement strand
CTCATTCATCTCCGCCATCGCTTTCGACTCGAAAGTGAGACAGCTTCTTCCGATGCAGGTTCCACAATCAACCAAAGAAGCGATCAAGGCGAAATATCCTTACGACTTCAAGTATGAGCCAGGTGCGGATCAGATTCTGGATACACTCGTTCCGGAAGTTTACCTCACTTCAGTTTATACCTGTGTTCTCGATGCCATTGCCTCTGAGCATGGCTCACGTATGAACGCGATGGAAAATGCCTCGAAGAACTGTAAAGAAATGGTGAAAAAGTTATCTCTTAAAATGAATAAGATGAGACAAGCGAAGATCACGACCGAGCTTATCGAGGTTGTATCTGGTGCTGAGTCTCTCAACGGTTAAGGAGCCAGTTAATGGAACAAAATACAGGCGTCATTCGTCAGGTGTTGGGTCCGGTAATCGACGTTGAGTTTTCCAGCGGAAAACTACCGGCGCTTTACAACGCACTCAAGATCACAAACAAAACCATGCCGGGCGGAGAAGGCAACCTCACGGTTGAAGTCGCTCAGCACCTTGGTAACAACATGGTTCGCACAATTGCCATGGACGCGACTGAAGGTCTCGCCCGCGGTCAAAAAGTGATCGATACAGGTAAGCCAATTCAGGCGCCAGTTGGTCGCGAGTGTCTCGGCCGTATCATCAACGTTATCGGGGAAGCCGTAGACGAAGCTGGTCCGCTGAACAATAAGAAATCTTATCCCATTCACCGTGAAGCTCCGAAGTTCGCTAACCAGTCGACTAAGAAAGAGCCATTCTTCACAGGTATTAAAGTTATCGATCTCCTCGCTCCTTACCTTAAAGGCGGAAAGATCGGTCTCTTCGGTGGTGCGGGTGTAGGTAAAACCGTTCTCATCATGGAACTCATTAACAACATCGCAACTCAACACGGTGGTTTCTCTGTGTTCGCAGGTGTGGGTGAGCGTACTCGTGAAGGTAACGATCTTTGGCACGAAATGAAGGATTCAGGAGTTCTTGAGAAAACTGCCCTTTGTTACGGCCAGATGAACGAGCCACCTGGAGCACGTGCACGTGTTGCTCTTACTGGTCTTTCACTCGCGGAATACTTCCGTGATGAAGAAAAGCAAGACGTACTCTTCTTCGTAGATAACATTTTCCGTTTCACACAGGCGGGTTCAGAAGTGTCTGCACTTCTCGGACGTATCCCATCAGCGGTGGGTTACCAGCCGACTCTCGGTACTGAAATGGGAGCTATGCAAGAGCGTATTACGTCGACAAAAGACGGATCGATTACATCTATTCAGGCCGTTTACGTTCCTGCGGATGACTATACCGATCCAGCTCCTGCAACAACGTTTGCTCACTTGGATGCAACAACAGAACTTTCTCGTCAGATCGCGGAGCTTGGAATTTATCCAGCGGTTGATCCACTCTCTTCTTCTTCGACGATTCTTTCGGCAGAAGTTATGGGCGAAGATCACTACGCGACTGCACGTGCGGTTCAGTCTGTTCTTCAGAAGTACAAAGAGCTTCAGGACATCATCGCCATCCTCGGTATGGACGAACTTTCTGAAGACGATAAAAAACTCGTGGCACGTGCCCGTAAGATCCAGAAGTTCCTGTCTCAGCCGTTCTTCGTTGCTGAGCAGTTCACTGGTATCCCTGGTCAGTTCGTGAAGATCGAAGACACCATCAAAGGGTTCAAAGCAATCCTCGCTGGTGAAGTTGATCATCTCCCTGAGCAGGCGTTCTACCTTGTTGGTGGAATTGAAATGGTTCACGAGAAAGCTAAGAAACTCGCTGAAGGGAAGTAATTATGGCATCTGCCTTTAAGCTCAACCTCTACACCCCGAAAGGCGTTGTGATCAGAGAACTTGAGTGTAACGACATTGTGATTCCAACTGTTCGCGGGGAGATTAACATTCTCCCTGAGCACACTCATATCCTCACGGAATTGGGCACAGGAATCCTCACTGCAAAGACACCGAATGGTGTGCGGAACTTCTCCGTCACCGCCGGCCTTTGTCGGGTGCTTAAAGACAACGTGACGATTCTCTCTTTTACCTCTGAGCGCGCGGAAGATATCGATATCGAGCGGGCCAAATCTGCCAAGTCGAAAGCGACGGACAGACTCGCGGGTAAAGAAAATCTCACGGATGTGGACCTGATTAAATTCCGTCGCAAGCTCGAAAGAGCAGAAATGCGAATCAGAGCTGCGAATTTACGTTAATCCTGAAGGGCCCCGCAAGGGGCCTTTTTTTTGTAAACTTTTCAAATTTTCCCTTTGAAAGAAGAGACTCTCTATAATGGGCCACCCTCAGGAGATTCTATGAAGTCATTCTTCGCTTTGATTGTGCTTGGTGTTTCCTTAAACGGTTTCGCTGGCACGGTAAAAACCTGCAACACGCTTTTATCTCTTCCTGAGGAAACTCCGATTCCTTCCAGGTTTGAAGTGATCGAAACGAACGGCATTCTGAAAGCAGTCGTCACCCAAAAAATAGAAGGACAGACGAACTCGTATGAGGACACTGCCACGGTTGGTGACTACAGCGTGAGAGAAGGTCTTTCTGAAAACACGGAACCCGAAGGACTCAACAAAGCAGAGGCCCTGGTTGTCCATGCCATGACTCTTGAAAACGATCCTGTCTTCGAAGGCAGAATTAAATCCGGAGTTGATCTCAAAAAAGTTCGTGGCGCCAAGGTCTACACCATCGGTGAAGTCACAAACATGGGTGGTACCGCCATCGTTGAGGCCCGGGATTCTAAAGGCAAGGCCCTCGGTTCCTACCTTGGTGGCTTTCTCATCAGTCCTTGTAAGTAAGTGGTCCTATGGGGGCGTGCCTACTCATGAGTAGGCGACCTTGAATAAGCAAAAAGAGCAGCTGCGAAAAAGTCATTGTGCCCTTCCGGCAACATTTCGAACTAGAATAAACGTATATGTCGCTTTTGGTGTCACGGATGATGACCACATTTACGCTAATGTTTGCGCTCGCTTTGGGCGTGGTTGGCGTGCGTGTTCTGAATCCATCCTATACCGAGCTCACTTTCGATTCCTCTTACTCGACACTCCTTCAGCAATCATTCGGACAAGAGAAGCAGGAAGTTGCCTCCATCGAAGTACCGGAGATGGACTTCGTGGAAATCAAAGTTCCGGAGTTCAAGCTGCCGAAGAAAGCAGTGATTGTTGCGGAGATCAGACCGAACACAATCAGACCAACACCAATTACCCCGAAGCCGATCAGGCCGGTTATTATCAAGCCGAAAGAAATCAGACCGAAGGAGATCAGGACATCTGTTGATCTTCCTTTCGAAGAACAGGTGACTATCCGGCCGGTGGTTTATGAGGGTGAGATGCTATCTAATCTCGTTGCTCTGTACGATGGTCTTCCGGTTGAAGAAAAGGTGATGGTCGCAGAGAAGACGGTTGAGAAAACGGATGAAGTGAAGACTACTCAGGCGGCAGAGAAGAAAATACCTGTAGAAACCGAGCCGGAGTTTTTTGAGTACAAGGAAGAGCCGGTAGAAGTGGCGGCTGCGCCAGCGCCCGAAAAAGAAAAAGTCATTGAGAACGTCAACATTGTCGTTCAGGAAGTCGCGGCGGTTCAACCGAAAGACCAGAAAGAAGAAGTAAAAGCAAATGCTGATACAAATCTCGTGGCCTTTGACTACTCAGCGATGAAGCAGGATATTCAGGACAGCAAAGTCCCTACGGTGTCGATGGTGACTACTCATCACAAATCGCAAGCAGCACCTGTAAAGAAAGATCCAACTCCGACACCTGCGCCGGTTATTCAGGAAGAAAAGGCCGCGCGGAAATTTGCATCCCAGATGACTATCCAGGGAGTGGCCACCAATCTCAAAAAGACAGAGATGATCCAGAATTTTGAGATTCGCTTTCAGGACAATACCAATGAAATTCTTGAAGACTATGGTGACGGAGAAGTGACCACGACGGTTAAGATGGCACGCTCTAAGATGACTCGATCAATGGTCCTCCTGAAAAGAGGATTTGTTCCGACGAATACGGATCTGATTTTTGAAGACGGAGCAGGAAGCGTGTCCATTCCGGTGCTTCAGCAGGAACAGTTTGATGAGCTCACACGTCCCTATGAGAATAAAGGCGCAGTGGGCGCCATTCTGGTTGAGCTCGCGGATGAAACAGAGAAGGCAACCATCGATGCACCATTTGGCATGGTGATTACGCTTGATGGCGACATGAAAGAAACGAGCCGTGAAGATTTCCGCTATCAGCTCTATGTGGGTGTGAAAGCGGGGAATGCAATTCTCACTTATGTTCACGGAAACGAGACGACGAATAAAATCATTCACGTTCACGATCGCGAGCTGACTTACGAATCAAACTTCTTTGAGAAAACCAACCTGAAAAAGGTGAGCCTTTTCCAGGAAGATCTTCTTGCGCGCGAGAAAGCACCACTCGTTACTGCTTCAGAGAATGTAAAAGTATTTGCCAAGAATGTGACCGGCGTGAAGCTCAATCAGAACACTTATAAGATCGACTTCGGCAAGGCCCTTCTCGGTGGCAGGAATTATCTTGAGCTCACCCACGAGTCGGAGCCAATCTTTGTCGGAACCAAAGAAGAGGCAGAGCTCTCTGTTCCGAGCGAAAGCTTCATGAGACACATTCTGGGATCTCTTCCGGAAAACAAACTCGGCAACCGCTGTCTCATCCAGGTGAATACGAAGAAAAAAATCTCAGAAGTGTATGTTGGGGCAGAATCAGTGGCGGAATCTCTCATGACTACTGTTCAATATCTCGATGCTGACGGCCGCTTCTATGATTCGGCTTCTGAAAAAACCAGAAAGGTCATCGTGTATGGCGAGAACCAGGGATCTGAAAACGAGATGACCGGCAAGGTGAATCTCAAAATCATGTATCTTGATGGCACCGTGGATTTCCTCGGAAGCTACTGCTCGCCAAATACTTATCTGGTTGAGCAGCTCTGATTTCTTACGAGTAATGCCCAGTCCTTGGGTTTGGTTTTCAACAACACTTCTTCCCTCAGACGAAAAAACTTGGCCGAAGGCAAAACTTCTTTCGTGGTAAGAAGTGTTCCCTTCGGATAGATCTTTTTGAAGTCTTTGATGTGATCATTGTGAAAAGCAATATCATCAAGCTGAACGAGATTCACTTCCTTATCAATTCTCATCGGGCATCTTGTCACTGAAAAAATCAGGTTCTGATGAACGTCGTTTCGCTCGTGATGGCGAAGGCCGGGGAAAAGTTCTTCTTCATAGGCCAGGACGTGGGCGAGTGCCAGGAATTCAGCGTAAAAGTTTTTGGAGGCAAAACCGAAGGCGGAAGAACTACTGTGCCTGATGATGTCTTCCAGGGAGACGTTCTCGGAGGCGAGCTCTCTGCGAGACTTCACAAGATGTTTTGTTCCCGAGTTATAGGAAGTCACGGTGAGATCCCAGCGCTTCATGATCCGGTGGTTCTCCGAAAAAAGATTGGCGGCAGCGATGGAGGAAATGCCCACGTTGGAGCGGTAATCGATGAGGTGTGAGCGCTTCGGAAGATAGTAGCTCGCAATGAGTGGCATGAACTGCCAGACACCCAGGGCGCTTACGCGAGATTCGGCCTTGGGATTGAAACTGGATTCGAGAAAAGGAACCGAGGCGAGTTCCCTGGGAAGGTTTTTAGATTCGAGATATGTTCTCAGGAATTTCTGATAAGGCAGAGCACGCCGCAGGCCCGCTTCAATGAAGTCACGCTGGCCGGTTTGAATTCGGATGTTGTCGCGAAGTGCTTTAAACAGATTGATTCTCGACGGACGATCAGGAGGAAGATCAACTCCGGCATTGCGGACGGCGCG
>JBJMLZ010000012.1:0-13110 GCA_045805035.1 Bacteriovoracaceae bacterium | reverse complement strand
AGAAGGCAAAGAACTTCTGAAAGAGCTTGAACAGTTCAAGCTCGTGGATGAATCTACACTGCCTACTTCACTGGTCGATGAGGCGAAGAGCCTTTTTGAGGCTTCGCCCTATATCAACGAAAGCGGTTATTGCCGGATCGGAATCGACTTCCTCTCGATCCTCGATGGGATCAATAAGAATCTTTATATCCGCATTGGCGCTGACCGATACATCAAAATTTTTAATGAAGATGATACGACCGACATCCTCGACATCAAGAAATATAAGTCGAAGGGCATCTCGTATCTCTATCTTCAGCGTCAGACTGCCATGTGGGTGATCAATCAGATTCAGAATCAGATTTCTATTTTCCTGAAGGCCAATAACTTCCGCTTTGTTCTGAGAGGGGCGAGCGAATCTGCAGAAAAGCGCTTTGAGCAGAAAATCCTGCGGATTAATGATGAAGTTCACGTTGATAAAGAGTTCAAGGAAACGATTGATCACGCGGTCGAAAGAATCCGCACTCTTGTTGAAAAAGAAAAGACAGTTGAACATTATCTCAAGAACCTGAAAGAAAAACAGGACGACTACGCGCTCTTCACTCAGAAAATGAATCTTACGAGTCTCATTTCCTGCCTTCTTGCCAAGCAGCTCGACTGGATTTCCAAAAGCACGATGGACAAGCTTGTTTATGCCTCGGTTCTTTGTGATATCACTCTGGCAGTCCGTCCTCAGCTTTTATCCATCGCGACCTTTCAGGAATTCGAGAAAGTCAAAGACACTTTGTCCGATGAAGATCAGAAAATTTTTCTTTCTCATCCCAAGGACGCTGCCTTTCTTATTAAAAAATATTTCCAGACTGCGCCTCCGGATACCGATGCGCTCGCATATCAGCATCATGAAATGCCTGATGGACACGGATTTCCGCTGGGACTGAAGGCCGAAAAAATTTCGCCGCTCTCAGCACTCTTTATTATCGCCAATGATTTTTCTTATTACTTTTTGAAAGACGATGAGCCTTCCGTGGATGATTTTGTTCTCAAGGCCCATTCCCGCTATGATTTCGTGAACTTCCGGAAAATTATCAAAGCACTTGAGAAGCTGAAGAAATAAAAAAGGCCCCGAAAGGGGCCTTTTCTTTTTATTGCTTGTTCGCTTTTCTTGCCTGACGTTCGGCCTTTCTTCCTTGTCTCCAGCTTTGATTGCCGGACTTCAGTGCCTGGATCTCCTGCTTGTGAGTTTGTTCACAGGCGTGGAAAGCATCCTTTGTCGAAGCGGCAGAGATACAAGATTTGAGTTCGTTCAGGTAACCAATTCTCTTGTCGATATTACCCAAGCGATGTTGCTTCATTTCTTCCATGTTCTGACCCTGACCACCAGCTGCTGGTGTCGTCGGGGTTTGAGCACTGAGATTGGCACATACAGAAAGGAACAAAACTGCGGTCAGAAATTTCATGAGTCCTCCTACTGGTATTGGATAGGATCAATGATACCAGCTTCGCGAAAGCCCCTTAGGCGCAAAGCGCAGGAGTCACATTTGCCGCATGCTTTGGTCGTGCTTTGATAACAAGACCAGCTGAGCTCAAAGGGAACTTTGAGATCACGTCCTTTCAGGACAATATCTTTTTTCTTCATGCTGATGACGGGCGTAAACACGTGAATGTTTCCGGCCTTGGTACCTTCTTTGATCAGTTTGTTGAAGGCCTCATAGTAGGAGGGACGACAATCCGGATATCCGGGAGAGTCCTCGTGGTTGGCGCCAATATAAAGTTGAGTAGCGTCCATCACTTCTGCCCACGAAACTGCAAGAGAAAGAATAATGCTGTTCCGGAAGGGGACATAAGAATCAGGGATGACATTCGAGTCACCCTGATAATTTTTTACATCGATACTTTCATCAGTGAGAGAACTTCCTCCAATTTGACGGAGAAAGTTCATGTCGATTACTTTTCTGTTTTTTACGGGAACTTTGTAAAAGTCAGCGATGTCATCAAAGGATTTTCGCTCGCGACGTGAAGTCTTCTGGCCGTAATCCATATGAAGGAAAGAAAGCTCATGTCCAGCTTGAGCAGCAATGCCCGCGCAAACCAGAGAATCCATCCCCCCGCTAACTAAAACAATCGACTTCGACATCTACGCCTTTTCGCAACACTCTTTGATCTTGTCTTCGATCGTCTTCACTTTTTTGAGAGCGTTTGACTTCTTCTCTTGAAGTGTACCCGATTTCTCTCTCACCATGGTGTAAAATTTAATCTTAGGCTCTGTCCCGGAAGGACGAAGGAAAAGCTTATTCCCTGACTCGAAAGTAAACGCGAGAACGTTACTCTTCGGAAGTGGACCTGGTTTCATGTAATCCACTCTTTCCGTGATCTTTTCACCGGCAAAGTGAGTCTCCGGATAATTTCTGAAGTACTCCATGATCCGGTCGATCTTTTTCGTTCCTTCAATTCCTTCGTAATCCTGAGAAACAAGAGACTCGAAATAGAAACCGTATTTTTCGTAGATCTCATCGAGCGCCTGCATGAGGTTCATGCCTTTACGTTTGTAGTAGAGTGCGATCTCCGAAATGATGGCGACGGATGAGACGCCGTCTTTATCGCGGGCGTCGTTATGAAGCATGTATCCGAAAGACTCCTCTGAAGCAAACACGAAGTTCATCGGTGATTTTTGCTCTTCGTGCTCGCGCAGTTTCCCTGCCATCCATTTAAAGCCGGTGAGAGTGTCTTCTACTTTCCCGCCGAAACTTTCCACGATCGCATTCTGCAGTGGGGAAGTCACAATGGATTTCAGGACGAGTGGATTCTTCGGGAGACGCCCCATCTCCTGGCGACGAGTGAAAATGTAATAAAGCATGAGGGCACCGATCTGATTGCCATTCGGATACGCAGGTTTGCCGTGATCATTCACCACGAGACCCAGGCGATCGCAATCGGGATCCGTTCCGCAGACAATGTCTGCATTCGTCTTCAGCATGAGATCAACCGCGAGTTGAAGTGCTTTCGGATCTTCCGGATTCGGATACTTCACCGTCGGGAAGTTTCCGTCAGGTTTAGATTGTTCAGGAACCGAAACAAATTTCGTGAATCCCAAACGTTTCGCTATTGTTGTACAGGGAACTTCTCCGGTTCCGTGAATCGAAGTGTAGACGATAGAAATTTCTCCGCCGTGTTTTTTGATCATGTCGCGATCAAGCGCAACTTTCTCTTCGATCACGCGATAAAAAGCTTCGTCCACTTCCGGCGACGTCCAGCCCGCGAGATTTTTTTTCTGGGCCTCTTCAAAAGTCATGTGCCTGATCTGGCCCCAGTCGGTGAGAGCGTTGTACGCGGCGATGATTTCTTTGTCATACGGAGGAACGACTTGTGCGCCGTCATTCCAGAAGGCCTTGAAGCCATTGTAGATCGGTGGATTGTGGCTGGCAGTGATCATAATTCCTGCCTGAGCTTTCAGGTGCCTAACCGCAAACGAAAGCATAGGTGTCGGCGTGAGCTCAGAAAAAACATGCGCCTTAATTCCGTTAGCAGCAAAAACTCCTGCTGCTTCGAGAGCAAATTCCCGCGAACGATTTCTTGAATCGTACGAGATGACCGCGGAGGAGTTTGCACCGAAATGCTTGATAATGGTGTTCGTGAGTGCCTGGGTTGCGCGGCGGACGTTGTATTTATTCATCCGGTTCTGGCCCATACCCATCGGAGCTCGAAGGCCCCCGGTTCCGAACTCAAGGTCCCGGTAAAATCTTTCGGTGAGTTCAGTTTCAGTGGATGGCAGGCGGTCAATCAGGGTCGCAATTTCTTTGCGGTCTTCTTCTGAAAAGTAACTATTCTGACCCCAAAGGCGGGCGGATTCTAAGATTTTCTGGTCCATGATATTCCCCTTCTCAAACTTCCCGAAGAAATTACCGGGAGGGGACTTCTAAGTCAAAAATGACACGAGGCAAACCACGCAGAAATCCTTGATACTCCCCGAAAGCAAAACTAAACTATGGGCCATGGCGAATCCAAAACACAAGCATCCTAAAAACATTTCCGGTTCCTTCTACTGTACTGACCCCGATGATGACGGAGGAGAAGGTTGCATTGCTTGTAACGTTTGTTACTCCGGCGCGCCTGAGTTTTACGCTGAGGATGACAACGGAAATGCGTACGTAAAAAAACAGCCAACAACACCTGAGGAAATCAGTCTGTGTGTTGAGCAGATGGATGCATGCCCCGTGAATTCCATCGGACGCAACGGATAATTTTCACAAAAAAAAGATTTCCCCTTTAAAATAAAAGAAACACGTCTTTCTAAGGGGACTTATGAATCCAAGCACGATCCAGGTCGCGGCGACGGTGATTTTTGCCATCGCGATCCTCCACACTTTTCTTGTGAGTAAGTTTGCTCACATCGCTCACTCTTTTCCTGAAGGTTCAATAGGTGAGAACTTCTTCCACTTCATGGCTGAAGTTGAAGCGGTCTTTGGCATGTGGGCCTTTGTTTTTCTTCTCGTCGTCATGGCGGTGGAAGGACCTCACGCTCCGACTCACTATCTTGAATCTTTGAATTTCACTGAGCCAGCGTTCGTCTTCGTCATCATGGCGATGGCAGGGACGCGTCCGGTGATCAAGCTTGCAGAAAACGCAATCGTGATGATTTCAAAACTCATTCCGATGCCGAGGAAAATGGCGTTCTTCTTCACGACGCTCGTGATGGGGCCGCTTCTTGGTTCGTTTATCACTGAGCCGGCGGCCATGACCGTGACTGCGATCATTCTCCTGAAAAATTTCTACTCCAAAGACATGTCCCCGAAGTTTAAATATGCGACGATCGGACTTCTTTTCGTCAACGTATCTATTGGCGGAACTCTATCGCACTTCGCGGCTCCGCCAGTGCTGATGGTGGCAGGCAAATGGGGCTGGGGTATGGCCCACATGTTTACTAATTTCGGTTATAAAGCTGCGATCTCTTGTATGATTTCTGCGCTTACGATTTCCTTTATGTTCAAGAAAGAACTTCTGGGTGATTTTCAGCTGTCTGCAGAGAAAGGCGAGAAGATGGCGCCTCCCTGGTGGATCACTCTCGTTCACGTGATCTTCCTCGCGCTCGTTGTGATCAATGCTCACCACATGGTGGTGTTTATCGGACTCTTCCTTTTCTTCATGGGCTTCACTGTCGTGACTCAGGAATACCAGGATGAAGTTCAGGTGAAATCATCTCTCATGGTCGGCTTCTTCCTTGCGGGCCTCATTGTTCTCGGGAACGAGCAGAAGTGGTGGCTGCAGCCGCTCATCTCAAGTCTGAATGATCAGGTTCTTTACTTCGGCGCCACTGCGCTCACAGGTATCACGGACAACGCTGCTCTCACGTATCTCGGCTCACTCGTGGATCTTTCTGAGTCAGCAAAATACTTCCTCGTTGCCGGTTCAGTGACGGGTGGTGGTCTCACAGTTATTGCGAATGCTCCGAACCCGGCGGGTTACGGAATTCTCAATTCTTCATTCGGCGCTGACGGGATTCATCCTTTGGGATTATTGAAGGGAGCCTTGTTTCCAACTCTCATGGCGATTCTTTGTTTTGAATTGTTACCAAGCTTAGGCATGTAAAAAGAAAGGGCCCTTCAGGGCCCTTTTTTATTTTCAGATATCGATGTTTTTCACCGGGTAGACCCAGCCTTTAGGGCCATCGGTTCTTCCCGCCTGAATGCCAATGAGTTTTTCTCTCAATGCCATTCCCATTTTCCCCTGAGATTCTTTCACGCGATAAACGCGACCATCACGATCAAGGAATGAAGCAATCGGTGCGATGACTGCCGCGGTTCCGCAAACGAAAGCTTCTGTGCAACGTCCTTCTTCGACGGACTTCAGGACATCATCAATGGAAAGACGGGCCTCAACGACTTCGATATTTTCCGCGCGGGCGATATCGATGATTGATTTTCTGGTCACGCCATCGAGGATGGTGTCAGTGAGCTTTGGTGTGTGAAGAACATTATTGATCACGGCAAAGAAGTTCATGCCGGACATTTCTTCGATGTACTTGTGTTCAACTGCATCCAGCCACATGGTCTGGTCGCAGCCGAGTTTGATCGTTTTGTCGTAAGAGTTAAGAGAAGCAGCGTAGTTGGCGCCAGTTTTCGCAAACCCAACTCCTCCTGGAGCACAACGGATGTCTTCGCGCTCGATGTACACTTTCACCGAATCTCCCGAGAAATAAGATCCTGATGGAGAAGCGATGATCACGAAAAGAAATTGTTTGGCGGGCTTGATGCCCATACCGACTTCCGTCGCAATCATGAACGGACGAAGGTAGAGCGATTCACCGAGACGCTTAGGTACTGCAGATTTACAGTAGGCCGAGATGACTTCGCAGGCCTCAACAAACTGGTCTTCGGGGACGATCGGCATCGCCATCCGTTGAGCGGACATGTTGAACCGACGGGCGTTCATTTCCGGGCGAAACATGGCGATGGAATCATCCGGCTGGCGGAAGACCTTCATGCCTTCAAAGATTTCCTGACCGTAATGGAAGACCTTCGCGCATGGATCAAGCGAGAGATTCCCGTAAGGAAGAAGCTCAAACTTTTGCCATTCGCCTTTATCGTAAGCGGAAACAATCATCACTGGACAAACGTACTTACCAAAACCAAGTTGATGGTCAGTGACGTTGAATTTTTTGATTCTTTCGACGGCATCAGGATGGATTTCGACTTTCTTCATGGTTTCCTTGCCTTTTTCGCGCGGCTCTATGATAAAATTTCCATGCATTACATAACACGGAAAACCTGAGATGAAAAACCTTAGAAACCTAAGTCTCGCTGGGGCAATCGCGCTTTTATTTACAGCATTTTGCATGGTGATTTTGGCCGCCACATCTAAAGCAAATTCACCTGCACTTTATCGATTGTTAATGCTGCTCGGGGCCGATGTTTTCAATGGTGGCTACATCCAGATGCTTACATACTTTGCTTTTTTCTGGGCGTGGTTTGAAGTGAAAGACAAATTGAAGGCGATCAAACGCGAACGAAAAGCGTTCAAGATGAACATTATTCCGACTCACGAGAAGCTCGTGTTTCTTCCGGAAGACATCAACAACCTTAAGTTCAAGCTGATCGAGTTCGAGAAAAAAGATAAGTACATTCTTTCTGATCTTCTGAAAAAAGCGACGACGAAGTTTCGTACAACGGGATCTCTTTCTGAGCTCATCGACATCGTAAGTATTCAGATCGAAGTGTCACAGGAAAAAGCGGAAGGGGATCAATCCGTGATCAGATATCTTTCCTGGGTGATTCCATCTTTGGGATTCATTGGTACCGTGATCGGCATTTCCCAGTCACTCGTGTACGCCAACTCAGGCGATATGGAAAAAATCACCGCACTTCTTGGGGTGGCGTTTGATACAACTCTGGTTGCACTCGTCCTTTCAGTTTTCCTCATGTGGTTTGTTCACCAGCTTCAGGAAGAAACCGACCGCTTTCATTCGGACCTGAAAGAATTCGTCATCGAAAATCTCATCAATAAGATTGAGGTCAGATGAGAAAGCGCCGGCAGATTGAGCTCTTCTCACTGTCGTTTCTTGATCTCATTTCCGGCGCCCTTGGTGCCGTGATCATTCTCTACATCGCAGTTCCGAAAAGTCAGAAGGCACTTGAAAATCAGAAGATTGAAAAAGTTGTCGATCGCTCGAAGGAAGTCGCCGAACTTCAATCCAAACTTCAGGAAACGCAAAAGCGCGTGGCCACTCTTCAGGGCGAGCTTGCGGAAGCGAAGAAACCAGTTGAGCAGCCCGCCAGGGGCATCGACATGGACATCGGTTTTAAGTTTGGCGGAAAAAAAATAGTGTTTCTGATCGATACTTCCTACAGCATGACTCAGGAAGATCGCATGGGACAAGTGAAGGCCGGGCTCAAGATGCTTCTCACTGCGCTACCTAATTCCTATCAAGTGGAAGTGGTGCAGTTTCCCTGGGGCGAGCGAGCTCCGTTTAAAGCATTGTGGGGGCAGCTCAAGGAAACGAATACGGCAAATAAGTATGAGGCCTTTGAGTTTATCTACGATATGAGACCCAATGGGGGGACACCTACCCGGGATGTCCTGGAATATGTGCTCGCCAATTACAAAGACATTTCCGATATCGTTCTCCTCTCTGACGGTGCTCCTTCTCTTCATAACTCAAACAAGAAAGATGATATTCACGATATCCTGAAAGTGGTGAAACAGCGGAATACGCAGAAAGTTCAGATCAATACGATCGGTGTGGGCGCGAATTTTATTCACGATAAAACGAGCGACCAGTATCAGTTCCTGAGTTTACTTTCCAGTTACAATAACGGATTTTTCGTCGGCTTCTAGGTGAGTGGTGGAGGAAGGAGGTTGTGCTGCTTCACGACCTTTGAGATCATCGACTCTTTCTGAAGCACCTGCATGTAGATCCACGGATAGATTTTATCGTTAGCAGCGAGTGAGGCAATAATGTCTTTGGCGGGCCCTTCTCCCAAAAGATGCACGAGCGAGCGGTATTCAAGATAGCACACAATGAGATGGAGATAGGTGGATTGGATATCTGCTGCGGCTCCCGCCTCGACCTTCGGCCAGATTTTCTTCAAATCCGTGATCGCAAGATGAGTCTCTGCGTTTTTAGAGCTCGTCCACCAATGAAATTCTTCATGAAGCCAGGTTGAGAGAAGCTGCTGGGGTTTTTCCGCGTTCCGCGTGTTGAGAGTCAGCACTGGATGTGAATGAGGAACGACGTAGGATTGGATGTGAATTTTTTTCGTGTAAAGAAAAGGCTTCAGGTCATAGACCTTCGCAAGGTGAAACAGATTCTGCTTCGTGAGCGCAGTCAGACGATTCGGATTGATCTCGGTGATCTCAATCACTTCTTCATACACGCGTTTCGGGGCTTCCTGAGTGGCACACCCGAAGAGGCTAAGGATAATAAGTATAAGTGAGAAAAGTTTCATTCTTTTTCCATCCGAGCTTCTCGTACAATCTCTGCGCAGTTGCATTGGTAACAGCGGTCTGAAGAGAGAGACCCCGTGAGCCGTCTTTCATTCCGAATTCCATCGCAGTCTTCATGAGCTTTTCACCTGCGCCGGATTTCCTTTCTTCTTTTCTCACGAAAAGATCATTCAGTATCCATTGGGTCTTCATCATCGTCGAGGAGAACAGCGGATAAAGCTGGGTGAATCCGACGAGGTGTCCCTCTTTCTCCGCAATAAAAATCACCGACTCTTTTCGTTCCATGCGTGCGCGTAAAAAATTCCGCGCGCCATTACGGTCAGAAGGCTTTTCATAGAACTGGCGATAAAGATCAAAGAGTTCAGAGAGCTCTTCCAGATCGTCTTTACTGGCAACACGGATAATCATCACTCAATTATGGGAGAGTTTAGTTGAGAAGTGAAGACCGCAGAATCGAAAATGAAGGCCAAAGGAGTCTCTATGAAATTTTTCTTTTTCCTTCTGTCTTTTACGCTGAGTTCCCTCGTGGCCGCTGCGCCTTATCAGTTGAAAGGCAGCTTTTACTTTCGGAAGGGCGAAAAGAAGCCGGTTGATTTTAATCTCCGCTGGGTGGAAAAAGACGGCCGCGTAACCGGCTTCTATTCCGATAATCGCTTTACCAATCGTGCTCTTGTGAGTGGGGTTGCTTCTGATAACGGGAGAACTTTCGAAATTCTTCTTCCGGAAGTCAACGGAGGAGTGAAATCATTCTCAGTTCTGACTGCTTCCGCAGGGCCTTCGGAGTCCGGAACGAAAATTCCGCTTCAATTCGTCAGTCGTGACATGGAAGGAAATCCACTTTCCACTGCACGCTTAGAAGCGCAGTTCACTGAAATGGCCTCCAGGGAAAGTGCGCAGGCCCAGGAAGAGCGTCCCTGCCGTGATGGCTTCGGTCAGCTCGCCGGTTATTGCGGCCAGTACGGAGGGATGGTTTCGGAAGAATATGATTCCGGAAAACTTTGTGATTTTCTTTCCTCAAAGAATGTCCGGCTGGAACTTGATAATGAGGCCAATCTGATTTTTCACACTGACAAACCGGAAGAAAAACATTCTTCACATGATCATCTCATTGGACGTGTTCCTTCCGGGCCTGCATCAAGAACTGTGGATATCATGAGTCGATATTGTCGTCCTCTTCCAGGAACGAATTTTCCAGGAGACGACTGCAAACGGATTAATCTCATCGGAACTTTCACTCAAAGAAACGGAACGCCTCACTTTACCGGCACCTATTCTATTATCGATGAGAAAAACGATCGAAGCTGTCGCTATAGCATGACTTTCGATCGCGTGAACCGAATCTGAGACTATTGGTGAGAGAATGGGAAAGACTGCTCACCAATGTTTCGAAGGTGAGGCAGCTGAAGATAACGTAGCCTCACCACGGACATCTTGAAATGACTCTTCGGCAGCGCCGGCATCCTTGAGAAATCGATGTCGAGATCCTGCGCCGGCACGGTATAGTCCATGTCTTCCATTAAAAACTGCAAAGTCTGCTTCATGATTTCCATTGTCGCTTCTTCACCCGGACAGCGGTGGCCTTTGGTGACGTCTCCGCCTCCTTGAGGAATAAAAGCAAAGGGAAGAAGATCGCTGTTCTTGAAACGATCAGGATAGAAATCTTCCGGGATCGTCCAGTGAAGTGAGTCGTGATTGGTGCCAAACACATCGAGCATCACTCTTTCTCCGCGAGGAAATCTTTTTCCTTTCCACACGAATGACTTTTTCACTCTCGCGGGAATGGCAGGGAAAAACGGATAGTAGCGTCTCACTTCCTGAAGAAAGTTATGGAGGGAAGTTTCTTCCATGAGAACAGGTCTTTCTTCCGGAAAGAGAGAAAGCGCATGAGCAATGAAAGTCATATACACCGAGACTGCGACTGCCGGCCTCAGGATGTTCAGAACTTCGACTGCAGCGTCATGTTCAGAAAGATATTGTGATCGATGATCCTTGAAGGAAGAGACAATTCCGAGAACGCTGTCCCGTTCAGGGATCAGCCTTCCTTCACGTACGTCACGGATAAGACTTCCAATCCATTCTTCCGCGCGACTTCTTCGCGCACGCGAAATAAAATGGCCGATACCAGGTTCGCCCGCGCGCTCATACTGAGCGACGAGGTCCTGAGTTCTTTCGTCGATATTTTCATCTTCCAGCGGAATTCCTGCCCAACGACAGACCGCCTCAGTGAGCACCTTCTTGCTTTCTTCGTAAAAAGAAATTTCAGTTCGCAGGCTCCACGCCACCGATTGAAGACGAAGAATTTCGCGGGTCATGATTCCCAGTTCTTTCACTCTATCCGGAGAAAGAATATGCATGTGCATTTCCTTCCGACGGCGATGAGCGACGCCGTCAAGTCCCTGAAGGCCACCTTGACCGAAGAGCGTTGCCTTGATCGGCGAAGGTGCGGCTTTTTTTCTCATGAAATAATCGGGATTGTAGAAAATTGCCGCGGCCTCGGCACCTGTCATGCAGATTGTCTTTCGGAGGAGGAGACGCGTCTCAAAGACCTTCGACTTTCTTTTTTTCGCTTCCTCGGAGAAGAATCCATAGGGATTTTTAAGAAATGAGAGTGTCTGGTCGCGCATCTGGGGCTCCTTTGGACATTGGCAGGCAAATAAGAGGCAAGACGGGGGCCAGTGACTTTTTTACCCGAAAGGAATAAAAAATTACGTATGCGATTCGATGTTTTATTCCACTTTTCGTCCGGCCCAGTTCACCTCGTAGAAACAAAACGCCTGGATCTTCCTGCTTCATCCGGACCGGAGGAGATTTATCAATGGACTCTCATTGAAGATAAGATTGCGCGGCCTCTGACGTTTCAATCGATGTCACTGAATCCTCAGAAAAGGCTCTTTAGTGAAGGCGCGATTCAATTTGATCTGAAGTCTTGTACCGGACAGTTGTTTGGAAAAAGTCTTGAGCTCACCAAGCAGGACTCGATGAGGGATTCGCTGAAAAATATTATTGAGAGTAGTCTGAAAGCTAAAGGAAAAGTCCCATAAGGACCATATCTTCGTATTGACCGCGAAGCTTGCGGCCCTTCTTTAAAATACCCTGTTCTTCAAATCCTAGTTTCTTGTACAGAGCGAAAGCTGCTGAATTACTTTTGTAAACTTCGAGCTCTACTTTCTCAAGACCGCGCTCTTTGGAAAGTTTCAGCACTTCCTTCAAAAGAAGTGTGCCAATTCCTTTTCCGCGGTAAGAAGGAAGAATGCCCATGCCGAGCTGGCCCCGATGATTGATTGTTTCCCGGATGAACGGAGAAACATCTGCCCAACCGACGAGTTTGTCATCGACCAGGGCAAAGACTTGCGGAACTTTCTTTTCAATATTCTTGGCAACAAAATCTTTAACGGACTCAAGCGGAGGGGCCTGAAGCATGAGAATGTATTTCTCTTCCCGGGCGACAAAATCCAGCGCTGAATGAAATTCTTCAATGTACTTCAGGTCGGCAGGGATGATTCTAAGGTCCATCTAGTTTGGGACTTGAATGAACTTACACACGCGAGACCAGTCATCTCCTTCAAAGCTTTCCACGTGCTCAAAAATTCCGTCGTGTGCAGTTACACTTGTGAGCATCGGCAATCTGATCTGAGAAAATTTTCTGCGGATAGAAAGTTTATTTCCTTCGCAGCCGGCGGTGTAGCGAGCGCCATTGTTCGTGTCATCACCGGTCTGTTCTTTTCCGTCAGCGATATATGTGGCCACGAATCCACCGGTGTGAGGATTGTAAGCAGTGACAAGTTTCTGCGTACTTGCTTTGTAAGCGATTGAGAGTCGGGTCCACTGAAGATCATTCGCCATCTGTCCTGGTTTGCCTGAGACACATCCCTCATGAGCGAGAATGTAGTTCCCGGTAAAGAGAGAACAGTCACCTGCGAATGAAGCAGTGGAAATGAGAACAAGGGCGAGAAAAGCGAGCGCTTTCATGATGGGTCCTTCTTTATTTGATTGCTATGAAATCGTATAAAGAAGGACCGTCAAACGTCAAAAATCTTTCGCGGCGTCAACTCAGTGAAAGATTTGAAGGAGCTTCTTTTTGTATGACCTGAAGGCCCTTCGTGAGCTCGGAAGCATCCATCGCCGGAATGAACTCCACCTTGGCATTAAGGCCGATAAAGAGTGGTTCAGCGATCTGTGGAATCATGGAGACGT
>JBJMLZ010000011.1:0-6706 GCA_045805035.1 Bacteriovoracaceae bacterium | reverse complement strand
TGCTGATATTGATCGCCCCTCTATGAAGCGACTTGCGATCATGGCGCATACATCAATGGCATCTACCATCAGGCCTTTTCATACCCCGTGGGATGGAGACACATTATTCGTGGTGTCCACTCAGACTCAGAAGATGCCAAAAGACTTTTCTGTTTCTGACTTAGGAGTTGTGACAAGCGAACTTCTTACCCAAGCTCTTTTACGCTCAGTGGACGCTGAACCGTATCCTAAAGATTGATCTGCTCGAGGAAGAAGTCTCTCAAAGTGATTCCGGCAGCGCGAAGCTGCTGAGGAATGAACGATGCTTTCGAGAGACCCGGAAGGGTATTGATCTCGAGCATGACCGGACCTTTGTCAGTGAGAATCATGTCCGTGCGCGAATAGCCTTTGCACCCAATCGCCTGATGAATGGCGAGAGCGAGCTTCTGGCAGGACTCGCTTTCATCTTTCGTGAGTGGAGCAGGAGTAAGTTCTTCAACGCCGGAACCAAGATATTTTCCCTGGTAATCAAACTGTCTCCCCTGAATCACGCGAACTTCCGAACAGGGAAGAGGGGAGAGTTTATGTTCTTTGTCTTCACGAACGCCGACCGTGATTTCCCTTCCGGTAATGAATGGTTCACTCACATAGGGGAGATGGCCACTCGCCTTAATTGTGGGAAGAGCTTTTTCCAGTTGAGCTTTGGACTCTATGATGTGAAGACCCACGCTTGAGCCGTTGGCGAGAGGCTTCAAGACGATTTTCTTGTTTTTCTCGAGAAAGCTTTCGAGTTTCTTCACTGTCGCGGGGTCAACATTTTCCACCACAAGTTCAGGAGCAACATTGAGCTGATGATCGCGCGCGATAGCCTTGGTCATCGCTTTATTGAAAGCTTTCTCACTTGCGTCCGCACCCGTTCCCGTAAAGGGAATTTTCATTCTTTCGAGCAATTTCTGGAGAGTTCCGTCTTCCCCTTCAGTGCCGTGTAGAGCAATGATGATGGTCTTGCCCGAGAGAGATTTCAGGGCTTCTTCAAGAGTCGAGGCCTTCACCGGTGACTTCGGAGAAAATTCCTTCGTGAAAGCATCCGCGTGAGCACCAAGCTCAGTTGATGTCACTTCATGAATCTTTCCGCCTTTCGTCCAGAACCATAAAGGCGCTTCCGGAATCACGGTCGAAATATTCTGGGCCGAGGCGACAGAGACCAGACGCTCTTCCGAGCTTCCACCAAAAAGAATTATGCAGTCATTGAAGTTCTTCATATTAAAAGATCGCATCAAACCAAGGTTTCTTGTCACGGGCATCGCAGTCAGAGATCCACAAGTGTTTTACTTCGAGATAGGCCTTCAGACCTTCTTCGCCCATCTCACGTCCGAGGCCCGATTGCTTGTAACCACCGAATGGCATACCCGGATTCAGAAGGTGATATTCGTTGATCCACACGGTTCCGGTTTCAAGTTGTCTGGCGACATTTTTCGCGCGATCGGTATTCTTTGACCACACCGCGCCCGCCAGACCATAGATGGATTTATTGGCGAGCTTAATCGCTTCGTCCTCATTTTTCACCGGGGTGATGGCAAGCACTGGCCCGAAGATTTCTTCATTGAAGATCGTATGATCCGGCGTCACTTCAAACAGGGTCGGCTGGAAATAGTGGCCCTTGGCAAATTCACCGTCGGTTAACTTTTTTCCACCGAAGAGAAGTTTTCCGCCTTCTTTTTTCGTCGTTTCAATGAAACCAAGAATTGTATCCGCTTGCTTCTTGTTAATCACCGGCCCGTAGCCCGTGCCCGGATCATTCGGAAGTCCGACTTTTACGTCCGCAATTCTTTTCACCAGAGCTTCTTTAAAAGCAGGATAGATTTTTTCTTCCACAAACAAACGTGTCCCGGAATCACACGCTTGGCCTGAGTGATAAAGGAAAGCGTAAAGTGCCCCATCGACTGCGATCGAGAGATCGGCATCATCGAGAACAATGTTCGCCGATTTTCCGCCCAGCTCAAGCGACAAACGCTGGAGATTTTTCCCCGCGCCTTCCATGATTTTTCTGCCCACACCGGTTGAACCGGTGAAAGCGACTTTTCTCACCTTCGGATTTTTCAGAAGGTACTGACCTTCATGGGCACCACCGGTAATGATGTTCACCACACCTGCGGGTACGCCGACGTCACGAATAATTTCCGCGAGAATCGCGGCAGTCACTGGAGTTTCCTGAGCAGACTTGAGGACAGTCGTGCAACCAGAAGCGATGACCGGTCCAATTTTCCAGGCCGCCATCACGAGCGGGAAATTCCAGGGAATGATCTGCGCACAAACTCCCACTGGCTCATACATTTTATAGTTGTGCGAGAAACCCGGACGGGATGCACTTTCATCTTTCACTTCAAACTGAAATTTCCGGAGTTGTCCGGCGAGAACCTTAAAGTAAGAAGCGGCATTGGCGACATCCGCTTTCGCTTTCCTTAACGCTGAACCAGAGTCGGCGACTTCAAGATCAGTGATTTCATTTCTTCTTTCTTTCAGCTTCTCGGAAATTTTCTCCAGAAGCTCGGCGCGCTTATTCACATCCATCGCTCTCCATTCCTGGGAATAGAAAGCTTTCTCCGCTGCATCCACTGCCTGATCGATGTCTTTATCAGAGGGAAGATAAACTTTTGCGACTGCTTCTCCATTGGCAGGATTTTCAGTCACAAACGACTTTTCTGAAGTCCTGAACTCGCCGTTGATAAAAAGTTTAATCTCTTTCATGGAATCTCCTTAAGCTGAACGGTGATGATGGAATTCGGCTGGCCGGTTTCGCCTCTGGCAAAGATGTCACGGGACTTGCCCGTCACAAGATCGTCTTCTTCGCCTCTGGTAATAAGAACAAGCGAAGTGCCTTTCTTTTCTTCGATTTTATATTTCGCGCGATATCCATTCTCAGGATAAGTAAATGTCATCGAGACAATGTAAGGCCCTGCGGGAACCATTTCTTCCTGGCCCAATTTAAATTTACGGTTGAACTTCCAGTTCTGGCCATCAACTGAGAGCTTTCCCTCCACGAGAAAGCCCGAGCAGGCGAGAGCAGGGAATGTGATAAAAAATAAAAATAAAATCTTCAGCATCTTTCCACCGACACCGCAATGCCCTGACCGACACCGATACACATGGTCGCCAGACCTTTTTTGAGAGTTGGATCTTTCTGCATCTGATGAATCATGGTGGTGAGTATTCGTGTACCCGAAGCACCTAATGGATGTCCGATGGCAATTGAGCCGCCATTCTTATTAATCTTCGCGGAATCAAGCTCAAGTTCCTTAATACAACCAAGTGCCTGGGCCGCAAAAGCTTCATTGAGTTCGATCACATCAAAGTCAGAGACTTTATAACCGAAACGTTCACAAAGTTTCCTCACCGCACCCACTGGCCCGAGTCCCATGACGTTCGGGTGAAGTCCATGAACTGCTCCGCCTGTCACCATCGCAAGTGGTTTCAGATTATGCTTCTTCACGAAATCTTCTGAACAAATCACCACCATGCTTGCGCCATCATTTATTGAAGAACTGTTACCGGCAGTCACGGTGCCATCTTTCCGGAAAGCGGGTTTGAGTTTCGCGAGTTTTTCAAGAGATGTATCCGGACGCGGGCCTTCGTCTTTTTCGACCACCACAGATTCTTTTTTTCCTTCCACGGTGATCGGAACAATCTCGTCTTTAAATTTTCCCGCTTGTTGAGCGGCAATTGCTTTCTGGTGAGATCCCAAAGCAAACTTGTCCTGATCCTCGCGCGAAATGTGATGAAGCTTCTGCACTTCTTCCGCAGTTTCTCCCATGCCAAGAAGCGGGAACATCGCCGCCATTTTCGGATTCTCAAAACGCCAGCCAATCGAGGTGTCCCAGATTTTCTGAGCGCGATCAAAAGGCGACTGAGATTTTGACATCACATAAGGAGCGCGCGACATACTTTCACCACCCCCAGCGATGAAGCAATCACCAAATCCTGCCTGAATTCTTGCGTGCGCATCCATCACCGCATCCAGTGAAGACCCACAAAGACGATTAATCGTCGTGCCGGTCACTTCCACCGGATACCCGGCGAGAATGAGACTCATGCGCGCCAGGTTCCGGTTATCTTCACCGGCCTGGTTAGCACATCCAATGATGGTGTCACTGATCTCTTTCAGATCGTGTTTGGCGGAACGGGCGTAGTCCTTAAAAAGTTCAGCAAGAAGATCATCAATCCGGACTGAGGAAAGGACCCCGCCGAACGATCCAACTGGTGTCCTTTTGGCATGGACGATGTAAGAAATTTTCTTCATGAAAAAGGCCTTTTTGAGAGTGAAAACATCCTATCAACAAAGAGATGGATTGAGAAAAAAAAGAACCTGGTTGTTGCTGAGTGCCAGTGTAAGGTTTCAAGGGAAGAGTGGGGCCCGTGAAAACTTTACCCGAAGACCTTCCTTAAGATCCGTAAAAAACAATTAATAGCCTGTAAACATCACCGCAATGTTGGTAAAAGATCACCGCTTTCCACCCCCCCAAGGTAGATTGCCGATACAAACCCATCCTGGAGACAAGGATCCTCTATGAAAAAGACCCTGCTTCTTGCCACTCTTACTATGGCCTCAAGCGCCTTCGCCTATGAGGCCCAGGTCACCAAAGGGGCGATGAACCCCGATGTGGACGCACTTCTTGCCAAGGCACGCGTAGAAACCGGCGTGGATTTCGCCAAAGAGAATATCGCACTCATTGAAGACCGCGATCTCGCCACCAGCCACTACAAATACTACGTGCAAACCAGTCAGTTCATTCCGGTTGCTCAAACCGCTATCCGGATCTGGAGTGATAAGCAGACAGGTGAGCTGATCCTTGCCGAAATTAACCTCGATGAAAAGTCGACTAAAGACGAAGCCTCACTTGCAGCGAAATACAGAAAAGCGAAATTCTCTCCGGGCGCATTGAAATCCAATGTTCTCAAGATGGCGATCAACAAGATTGCGACTGAGCAAGTTTCAAGTCACGCGACTGATAACCGCGTTCTTGGAATCAAATCAAGAGACCAGTGGCAGAACGGCGACCTCGTTCGCGTAGTAGAAGTCCGCGGCCGTCGTGGTGTTCACCGTGTAGTTGTCTCTCTTCTCCAGAATAGAGTTCTTGAAAAAACTTATAGCGAGTTCCCACAGTCTGAACTGATTTCGCTTAAAGCGAACATCTTCCCGATGTACGAGGAAGTTGAAGGCACTGGCGAGAAGCTTAACTACGAAGTAAAAGAACTCAAGTACATCAAGACTGAGATTCCTGACGCCGGCGAAAATCCATTGGGAGATATCGCGACAACTCAGTTCCCTGAGCAGCGATACAATCCGGTTCTTGCTGAAACAGAAATCGGTCGTCAGTACGACATCTGGTCTGAAGCAACAATCAGAAGAAAAGTAGAATCTATCGTTGCTGGTTATCCATTGAAGTCTAATGATCTCGGTACAGGCCTTCTCCTCCAGGGGAAATACGCTACGATTCAGATTCACCCTGCCGCTAAAGATGCTTTCCAGGGTATCAACTTTGATCTGAAGCAAGGCCCGAACCATATGCTGGCGTGGAAAGCGACTGATGACGGATATGTCGCTCAGGCCCGTGCCGGTCTCCTTGGTCATACCATTCATTCAGATGATGAACTCCTGAACCGCATTCCATTCCGTCTTCCTAAGCACGATGCTGTTCAGTACATGAACCAGGGCTTCGATGAGCAACAGGTTTATTACTCAGTAACAACTCTCATGGAACGTCTTTCGACAATGGGATTCACCGATCCGGTTCTCTCTGCGCGTCCGTTCCACGCGTTCCTCTATGACCCGGATATCGGCATGAAGGACAACGCTTACTACACAGACGATACGATTAACTTCACGACTTACAGCCCGGGTAACCCGAACCTCGCGCGTGACAATCCGACCATCTGGCACGAACTCGGTCACGGTGTCATGGAACGTCTCATGGGTGCTTTCCTCGTGTTTGAAGAAACAAAGAGCAGCTACGGCGGTCTCTCGGAAGGTATGGCCGACTTCGTGGCGAAGATCATCGTTGAAGATCAAACCAACAGCGAAGATTTCCCAGGGAAGTACAACTTCCGTATTGAGAACAACACTGGGTTCTACCTCACCAACGAACTCCACGATGGTGGTGAAGCTTACGGTGGTGTAATGAAAGACATGCTCATCGACGCAATCAAGGCCAAAGGCCGCGATGGTCTGAGAGCATTCGCTGACCTCACTATGGAAACTATGCGCCTCACTCGTAACCATCCAAACCTCACTCCTCGGAGCTGGTTTGAGCACATGGTTTACGCTGATTCACTCGGTTCATCTTTCCGTGCTGCCGGCGATTACAAAGCGATCATCAATGAAGCTCTCGCTGCCCGTAACTTTGCTTTCTCAAGCTCGTTCAGGCCAGCTGCGATGGACGTGAAGTACGGCGATATGGTTCTCACAAGCACTTCGAACGCTTCACGGGAAAAGCCAATCAAGGCCTGCGATGCTTCAGGTACTGCTTCTTACGAACTCAAAGTGAAACTTACTGCTGGTGATTCAAACTTCATCACTTTCCCTGCGACAGTGAAAGTTGAGTACAGAGCGGGCGCACTTCAGGGTGCTCTCAAGTGGGCAGGTGAAGAGAACAATCCTCAAGTTTACACTGTGAACTCTGCTGACGAACTTCTTTCGATCCCGCTCTCAGTTAACACCAAAGAGTGCGAT
>JBJMLZ010000010.1:0-8247 GCA_045805035.1 Bacteriovoracaceae bacterium | reverse complement strand
TGAAGTGAAAAGCAGGAGGAACCTTTGGCCACTATTTCAGTAAAGGTCGCCAAATTTGTCGTGAAGCTTGTTTTTGATGATTTCCGCAGACTGTCCCTGGATTCGGAAAGCTGGAGTCGGAGAGTGATGATTGAAGCCTGCGCGGCTGAATACATTGTTGAAGTCCGGATCAAGTCCGGTGAAGAGATCCACTCTCTGCATGCCGATGCCTTCGAACGCCTTACCAGTATCTCTCACGATGAAATAACCTTCGTGAAGTGAGCCATCCGGAAGCTTGAGGCCCACGGCTTTTGGGATGAAAACAATTTCGCCCACCGGATGCGCTTTATTGTCCGCAGCGATCGTGTGATAGGGAAGAAGACACAAATCGCGGTCAACACCTTCGCCGTAGATACAACGCTCGAGTTGATGAAAACGTTTTTCACCGTTCACGATGCCGGAAAAATTCACGGAGATAGTTCCGTGTCCGCGATCTTTCAGAACCGCTGAGCCTTCCATTGCAAGCGTCTTGGCAAATCGTGTGCAGACTTCAGCGATCACATCGCCTTCCATCGTCTTGATGGTCGAGCGTTCCGTGCCGTTGTAGTTAGCGTTCCCGTATTTCCCTTTGCATGGAACCTGGTCTTCAGTGGCAATGTAGTACATGGTCGGAAGAAGATCGGGGATTTTTACGGTCTCCGCAGGATCGATCTCGGCAGATATGAATGGCGTTTGGCGAGGATCAGTTTGCGGAGGTAGAGTTGTCGTTTCTTTTGGCGAATTGTCTTTGCCGCAGGAGATGAGAATGAATAGTGTCGCTAAGAGAACTCGCATCCAGAAATTCTAACGAGGTCCGGCCCTTTTGGGTTCTTACCGTTTCTAACTCTGTCTTACAGTTCTTTGATACCAGAGGAATTTCGTCTGTAGAGGGGCACTTCTCCCGTCGAACAAGGCACTTTTTCGAGGGAATTGAGGATGGTTTGCCCCGGAAGCGTCACATGCTGAACTACGCGGGCCACGTGTCTTTGCACCACACAGCTTTTATACCAGCTCTGTGACATTGTTTTTCCTTCCTGATTGGTGAAGACAACGACGTTCCTTCCTTCTTTCACTTTTCCGCCCCAGTGAAGCGCCTCCACGAGATCCTTCGGAGTCATCATGGGAAAGTTATTACTCTTCACCTGGTAGTAGTGCTCGAGGATTCCGGAAACGCGCGGGCCGGCGTTGTACATCGCCACTGCCAGAAGCCAGCCGGTGTGAAGCGGATAAAAACTTGTGGTGTTGTTGATCCGGCACGAAGCGGGTCTCTCTGCATTTTCTGAATACAGCTCCCGCAAGCGAAGAGGAGAAGGAACAAAATTCGTGAAAAGATTTTTGAGATTGGCGGCCTTGAAACGAATCGAGAGTTCATCGTCCTGGCAATTCTTCACAAACGAGCTCACCGCGAGGAAAATATTTTGCGGCAGCTTCACATCATCAGTTGTGATTCCCTGAAAATCAGCGGCGTTGATCTGATACTCGGGCCTTCCTCCCAGGCGTTTCACGGCAATGTCGTAGAAAGGAGCGACGTGCGAACTTGTGATCGCGGAGCAATTGATAGCAGGCCAGTTAAGATTCGCGCGCTCATTGGGTGAGAGCGACTGCATGCCCTGGCACCACTCGGAGATATTCAGCTGGGCGATGCCACAGGAATAATTTCCTCCGTCCATCGAGATACCAAGTGAAGCGAGAAGAGATTCCTGAGTGAGAGCACCAATCAGAATATGCGGAGGGACGCCGAATTTCTGTGAAGCGGAAACGACACTCGCGAGTTTTTTTGCCGGATCTTTGCCACCTTCGGTAGTCATCCAGGCAATTTCAAGCTGCACGGGTTTGAATGATCCCGGTCTTTCTTTTTCCCGGCGAAGAAGTTCGCGGTAACGGCAAAGAGTGAGATCGGGCGCGCGTTCTTTTTTCCAGACCGCGATTTCTTCATCCGACATGTCGGCCGGAAAATCGCCGAAGAGGTCTCTCACATGCGTGAGATCCGGACACGCAAATCCTTGCGGAAGAACTTTCTCCGGGCACTGAAGCGCGGGGCTTTCCCATCCGGCAAAGACGCTCATCGAGAAAAGGGCCAGAATGGGAAGGAAAGCTTTCATTGTATTTTCATATCTTTTCAGGTGAGAATGGTAAATATGTACTTTATTCTCATGGTCTTTCTTACAGTTTCCGCCTTTGCCGCTGCCATTCATGAAGTGCCTTTTCCGGCGCTTAAAGAGACGGTCGTCGTCGAGGTGAAAAAGTCGCCTTGCCTCAAGGAAACCGTGAGTAAGTTCAAGGTGGCGAAGGTCTCAGAGAATTATATGCAACTGGTGTGTAAGCTCCGGGCGCCTGAGCAGGTTTATGATTCGAGTGTGCCGGTGATGGTGATTCGTGACTTTAAATTTCCTGGCACCATTTTAGCTGAGATCAATGGCACGACGTACGAAGAAGTGAAGAAGGAAAAAGAAAAAGCGATCAAAAAGAAAGTTCATCCCTGGGGCACGGAATATTGGTGGCAGACACCGACAGAAGGAACGAGCTTCCGCACGTATCTTTGTCCGAAAGAAAAAACTCATTGCTACTACGTTGTGTATGGCGGAATCGAAGTATTTTCTTTTTCTGTCCGCTCCAAGTGATCTTCTGATTCAAAAAGTTCCTGGGCCGCATCTCTACCGGTCACGAACGCACCTTCCATGGTGCCGCTGAATTCTTCGTGGAAGGCCTCGCCCGCAAAAAACAAAGTATCTTCAAAGTTCGTTGTCGCTTTCACCCTCTTGTCGCTGACGACTCTGGGGTAGGAGTAAGCTCCGAGAAAGGCCGGGTCTTTTCCCCAGTCATGCTGATGAATCACCTTGATCCATGAGGTGATCTTCGTCGGGCAAAGGCCTGTGATGGAAGCGAGCTCCTGGATGAAAAGTTGTTTTCTTTCTTCAACCGTTTTCACTTCAAGTTTTCTTGCTTTCTCGCCCCCCGCCCAGGCAGTAATGGTGTAGGTGTGAAGAGGAGTCGTTGTCCACCAGGCGGTGAAACACAAATCGGGGGCTGCGACGAAAGGGAAATTGTGATCATCGAAGATGTGAAAAAATTCCGGCCGCATCTCCGCCACCAGCTTCACCACTTGTCCCATCTCCGTTTGCCCGAGAAACCCGTTGAGTTCTTCCGGCATCGGATGAATGCGAATGGTTTTCAGAACTCCTATGGATGAAGTGACGATGATCTTTTCACACACGTGCTCGAAAGGAACGCGACCTTCGCCGGCATATCCGCGGACAATCACTTCACCCTTTCCCCATTCAATTTCTTCCACGGTATGCGCATACCAGATCTCGCGTTCCAGATCTTCTGCGAGCTTGCGCATGAGAACACCATATCCGCCGAGTGGACGCCGGAGTTTTCTCATCGACGATTCACAGGCCTGGTCTTTCATTTCCGAGAGGGAAAGCGAACTCATGAGACTCAGGTCAGCTGCATCGAATCCCTGGACAAAGGAACGCGCGAGCTTCTGGTCAAACTGTGAATGGTTATCAAGGGTCGCGAGATACTCCGAGAAAGGAATGTCTTCACTCACTTTTATATCTTTAAGCACTCCACAAAGTCTCTGCCAGAAGTCTGGCAGGGGGCGGAGCTTTCCTTCCTGGTAAAGCTGAAACTTAAATTCGAGATCATACCACGCGAGCTGAAACTCTTCCATGAGCGCGTCCGTCAGCGGAGTTTCGCCATGAAGATACTCCGGACCGAATTCAATCGGCACCGAACCTTCCTGGGTGAGGGCCCTGCCGCCGATTCTGTCAGTGGCCTCAAGGATGGTGAATGGAATATTTTTTTGTTTCAGGATCCGTGCTGCCATGAGACCGGAGGCGCCGGCACCGATGATCAGGACTTTTTCTTTTTCCATAAACGTCTCCTGTCACTCTTTCAGCACTGCCTCGAGCTCGTAACCATCGAGCACCGGAATTTTACTCAGGAAAGTGATCTCAACTTTTTCCCAGCCGACGGAGGGAAGCGAAGGATGATAGATGATATCAATGCGGCTTTTTTTATTCTTCGGTTTCACTTCAATGAAGTAGGCATCCTTGAGACCATGGTAGTCGGCGCGTTTGACAAAACGAAGTTCGGCGTTGTGAATCTCGATCTTGCCTTTTTTCTGGAGCTCCTTGTAACCAGCTTCAGTTCGAAACTTATCCGGGAATTCCATGATGGTGCTGCCTTTCAGGAGCTTTGAGGGAACCGGCACAAAATCTTTTTTCTTCACGTTGAAGTCCATCTTCACGCGGTAGGTTTCCTGGTCGGGAAGGATGTTCACGATGACTTTCCCTTTCTTATGAAGTTTACCCGGCAATACTTTGTAGTTGGCCGAATTAGAGCCATAGGCGAGGGGAATGAAAAGGAGGAAGAAGAAAAATTTATTCCACCGCTGCACTTTCATCCTCGATTTCTTCATTGTTTCCTTTGGAAGGTAATTCCGGAGTGCGGTCAAGCTCCTGCTGCTGGAGATCTTCCGTCCGAAGTTGCGAATCATTCATCTGAGTAAGTTCATCCTGCAAGAGCGCACGCTGATCCTTTAGTTCCTGGAGTTGCGCTTCCTCGAGCTGGATTTGTTCCTCGCGGAAGTTGGTTTCTTCCTGCGCTTTCTGTTCTTTCATTTCCTGATTTTTTTTGGCCTGCTCAAATTCCGCGCAGTACGACTGGATTCCACAATACTGGTATGAAGATTGAGCAAATAACAGAGAAGGCACAAAGAGGAGAAGGAGAAGTGCTTTCATAGGAAAATGGTAATCAAAATGATGGCACGTGGAAATTTAAGGCCACCTGAAGAATGTCTGAGCATTCCTCATCGCACTTCAGGAAAGTTTCAGGATAAACAGGCCTCCCGGAGAGTTCCGGGAGACCTACACTGGATTTGTTCGGATGAAACAGTAAGAAGTGAAAACGGAAGACTGATAACCAAGCTGAACGATAAGAGGGCGATCGCAAGACCGCCCTTTTTTATTTGTCAGTGAGATATTCCTCGAGCTTATCAAACGATCCGGTCCAACCCATCGTCATTCCGGCACGTGCATTCATGAAGACATCGATTTCTTCCTGAGTACATTTTCCATGCGGCTTCCACTGGACCGTCACTCTTGTTTCATTCGGCCCTTCTTCCGCGAATGTCACGGTCGTGAGCATGGCCTCCGGCCACAATGGTGCCATCGGGTGCCTCGAGATGTTCCCGTCCTTATCACGGAAGTCCTGCGCGTAAACGAGTTTCGTTACCGGAGAAATTTCGATGTAATGAGCGCTTCCGTACATCGTGACATCTTTCCCATTCGTCATTTTGTAAAAAGAACTTCCCCCCGGACGAATGTCCGCCTTCATATATTCCATCGTGAAGCCGGTTGGTGGCATCCATTTCGAAACGTGCATGGGATCTGTCCACATTTTGAAAACGGTGGCGATCGGCGCTTCGAATGAGCGGTTGATATAGAAAGGATGTTGTCCTTCCTGTTCGCCAAGAAATTCCGCGAGGCGATCCCAGGTGGCGTTGCCTCCCGCTTTCTTGATAAATTTTTTCGTTTCTTTCGCGGCTTCTGCCGTTGCAAGCGCCATGGTCATATCCATTTTCGTCTTGCCGTTCTTTTCTTCGAAGGTCACGGTCACGCGGAAAAGGGGAGCGCGATCAATGTCTTCGTTCCCGCCATGATCATAGACTAATTTTTTGTATGGCTCGACCACGTGATACTTTGTCTTGTTCACATAATCCGTGCCATCCGGTCCGTGCATGGTGTAGCTCCAGTGACCGCCGACTTTGAGATCTTTACTATGAGTGGTGATCGTGAATCCGCGCGGCCCCCACCACTTGGCGACTTTCTTGTCATCCGTCCAGGCTTCCCACACGAGCTTTACTGGGGCATCGTAGAGACGGGAGATGAAAATTTCATTTTCTTTTTTTGCGTGCATGTTTTTTTCCTTTTGCTCTCTTCGGAGATTGAATTTCTTTTAAGTATTCGCCCAGGCGATCAAGACTTTCTTCCCAGAACTCCCGGTACTGCTCCATCCAGTTCGTGGCCTCTTCCAGAGGAGAGGCGTTGATCTTGCACGATCGCCATTGGGCAGTTTTGGTTTTGGTGATGAGGCCCGCTTTCTCAAGGACCTTGAGATGTTTTGTGACTGCAGGGAGACTCATGTCTTTCAGGAAAGGTTGTGCGAGATCAGAGACATTCGCTTCGCCTTCCGAGAGACGCGCGAGCATTGCCCGGCGGGTGGGATCAGAAAGAGCGGCAAAAGTCTGGCTTAAATGGTCCTGCATATTTAACCTATGGGTTAATTAACCTTTCGGTAAAATATAAGCGCGGCTTGAGTTTTTGTCAAACGTTACCTAAAATCCATCACATGAAGACTTATCTGGTTGGGGGATCTGTTCGTGACCGGCTTCTTGGCCTGCCGCCGAGAGACACAGATTTTCTCGTGACCGGCGCCAGTGAAGAAGAGATGCTCGCAAAAAATTTTGTGAAAGTCGGACTCACGTTTCCGGTTTTCCTGGATCCCGATAACGGAAACGAATACACGCTGGCCTCATCACTCGAAGAAGACATGCAGAGGCGCGATCTTACGATCAATGCTCTGGCGCTGGATGAGAAGGGAAACGTCATTGACCTTTTCGGCGGAGGCAATGATCTAAAAAAGAAAATTCTCCGTCACGTCCGCGAGGAAAATTTCTTCAGCGATCCCTTGCGCGTTCTGCGTGCATGCCGCTTTCGTTCACAACTTCCGGAGTTTCAGCTTGCATCGGAGACCTTCACTCTCATGAGGGAGGTCGTAAAGACAGAAGCGTATAAGAATATCCTCAGTGAAAGAGTCATCAAGGAACTGAAGCGAGTCTTTGAATGTCCAAGGCCTTCCCTTTTCTTTGAGACGCTTGTTGAAACCGGAGGAATGCACATCCATTTTCCGGGAGTCAAAATAGACAGTGCTTCGCTCGATTCTGCCACTTCCGAGGTTTCGCGTTTTGCCGTTCTTTTCACTGATGCTGAGCTTTCCGTCCTCAATGAATGGCGAGAGCGTCTGGGAATTCAGAATGACTGGTATGAAGTCGCGCGCGCCTGGATTCTGTATCAGAGAAGAGAGGACATACTCGAGTTCTTCTATCGTGCCGATGCTTTTCGTAAACCGTATCTCGTGGAAGAAATCGTTAAGCTTGATCCCGTTTCAGGGCAGGAGCTAAACTTGAAATTCTCAAAGGTCAGGAATGTCAGTGCCAAAGATGTTCCTGAAAATCTGGTGGGAAAAGAAATCGCGGACGCGATCCGTGAAGAACGCGCCCGGCGGTTAAATCAGTAAAGATCGCCGAATTTATCACGAAGTTTCTGTCTCACTTCATCCGCAGAAGCGCCATTGATCTTATAGGCCTCCATTGGTCTTTTGTGATGGAAACCCGCTTTCTGGAATACATTATTAAAATCAGGATCAGTTCCGGTGAACATGTCTACGCGTTGTGACCCGATGCCGGTGAATGCACCACCGGTGTCACGGACAACGAAGTAACCGTCATGGATTGATCCATCCGGAAGCTCAAGGCCCTTCGCCTCAGGAACGTAAATGATGTCATCGATCTGGTGAATTCTATTGTCGCCTGCGATCGTGTGATAGGGAAGGAGACAGAGATCTCGTCTGATGCCGGCGCCGTACTTACAACGACCGAGAGGATAGTATCGGGCCTTGCCCTTGATTCTTCCGCCGAAATTCACTGCGATTTCTCCATTTCCGCGGTCGCGAAGAATGCCCGCGCCTTCCATGAGAAGGGTGGCGCTGAAACGCTTACAGACAGTGGCGAGAACTTTTCCTTCCGGAGTCAGGAGAGTTTCTTTTTCATTGCCACGATATCTGACTCTTCCGTAGCCGCCTTTGCAGTTCACTTCGGATTCCAGTGGCGTGTAATACATCGTAGGGAGAAGATCAGGGATCTTCTGCAAATCCAGATCGCTCACTTCCGTCGGAGGTGAAAAACTTTTCTCAGATCCGTGCTTGGCAAGCACCGGAGCCGCGGAAATCGTGAGAACCATAATAGAGGCTACAACTGTCATTCGCATAAAGAACCTCGTTGATGAGTCCGTAGATGTACCAACGCTCTTAAGGATCTGTTGAGGCGACCCGGTAATTTCTACACGGCGGACGGTAGGCATCGGTGTGAAAATCCGTCGGGCGGTAAGAAAATATTACCAAATTTTCTCCGGCGCCTCCGGACCCATGATAAAAATCCCGAAC
>JBJMLZ010000009.1:0-6347 GCA_045805035.1 Bacteriovoracaceae bacterium | reverse complement strand
TATCGTCTACACAACGGGCCCCTTCACCGACAAATTGCTCCCGAAGCTCGGCATTCCCTGGACTCCCAAGCTCGTTCCTTCCAAAGGCATTCATCTCTGGCTGAAACCAGGAACAGTGGAAACCACTGGCTCAGTTGTTCTCACCACCAAAGACAATCGCGTAGTCTTCGTTATTCCCCAGCGCGATGCCATTCTTCTCGGAACCACCGAATCTCCGGTCGATCAGGATATGTTTGATATCAAGGCGACAGACCGAGAGATTAAATATCTTCTGAATGTACTGAAAGAATTTTTTCCGAATTCTACTGCCGACGAATCTTCCATCATTTCTTCTTTTGCCGGAGTGAGACCTCTGGTGCGCGAAGAAGGCTCAAATGAGTCGCTGGGTAAAGTCAGTCGCTTCCATAAAATTTTCCGTCCCAATGAACATAGCTATGTGATCCTTGGTGGAAAATACACGACGTTCAGACGTATGAATCAGGAGCTTGCTGGTGAAATTGTTCCGCGCCTGGGGAAAATTTATCATCCCAACGCAACTCTCCAGCCACTGAGACAAAAATCGATTGTTCCAACCTTCGGAAAAAAACCGGAAATGACTCTCGAGCTTCTGAAAAAAATTATCCGCACTGAAAAAGTAACGACGTTTGATGATCTCGTGAAAAGAAGACTCTCCATTCTTGAAAATGATCCCGCGACAGTGATGGGAGTGCCGACCGAAGAAGTGCGCGCCCTCTTTCAATAATCAGAATCTGTAAGACAATCCGACCATGAATCTTGGCCCTGCGGTCGTGCGGTTGAAGCTGAAGTTCTGCTCATCTCGCTTGAACTTTTCGTTTCTCACGTAATAGTCGAGAATCGCCCGCGCGCCAAAGCCTTCTTTGGTGTAGTACTTAAGACCTCCACCAAGAGAAAAACCTGTCGTCGAGCCATTGGCGCTGATGTCTTCGCCGTTTGTGTTCACTCCACCACTGGCACTCGAGCGAACTGAACCGATGTTGAACATGAGATTAGCAAACGGAATGAATCTGTAAGTCGCACTCGGCATCGTACCCGGGTGCCAGTTGGTGCCGACAGAAAACTCAGTCACATCATTGGTTGCGGCAAATCCGTTGTACGCCTGGGAATTTGTCCGAATGAAACTTACCGAACCAAGAAGAGAAAATCTTGAGTACCATTCACGCTCACGACGGGAATAAAGTTCTCCCCCAATTCCAATGTGATGAAACGACTGACTATTGGAAAACTTTTTGTCACCGACATCAGATTTTGTCTGAGACGTGAGGCCCGAGATACTGAGGAAGGAAAACACCTCAACATTTTTTTCTACGATCGTCACATCTTCGAGACCCCGAAGGTCCCCATCCATTACGTTTTCTTCGCCGCCGGCATTCGCAGAAATATCCTGCGCCCCTTCAGCGAGTGGAATACCCACCGCCTGTGGATCGGCGGGAAGTTTCGTCGGTGTATCTTCCTGTACGAGCGCCTGCGATTCATCTTTCGTGATTTTCACCGGCGGAGTGATCTTGATCGTCATCACTGAATCATTCACAAGAAAATCGGCATTCACGAGTCGATAGATTGACCACACGGAGCGAGTGGGCGCCACTTTCACGCACACTGCACGCGCAACAATTCCCGCAGTCACAAGGAAGCGCGCATGATCACCTTCCACGAGTCCGTCCTCGGTCCCGCGGTTAAGCATCACAGTCTTTCTGGATTCAGAAGTTTTGAGGATCCGGACGGTGAGTTTTTCGTCTACTTCAAGCGAGAAAGCGCTGAAAGAAAATACGAGCACACCGAGAAAAACTAAAAGTCTCATTCTTCTTCCTTAAAAAGCATACAGAAGTGCGATTCCGGTCCGCGCTTCCACAACGTTTGTCCGGTCCGGCAAGCGTGAGCCGAAACGATTAAACTGATAACGTTCTAACTGTAATGTTTCCATGCTTCCTTCAATCCGTAAACCAATCCCGCTTTTCAGATTGTAACGAAGACCGGCCTGGAGTCCACCCACAGAAAGAAGCGTGTAGTTCGCGCGGTCTCCGTAAGTAGGAGTGCTCATCGCTACATTCCCGGTTCGAACAAGAATCCCGAGATAAGCTGCCGGCACATCCACCATGTAAGGAGCATGGAGCGGATACCATCTTGCCCCTACCGCCAGCGAGCGTTCAATGGTTTGGGAGTTTGCATTTTTTGTTTCAATGCCATTCGTAGTGTAGCGGGCCGAACCAAAAAGTGTGAAGCGTTCAAGGGTCGGGTGCTTGGCAAACGGCACGAGTTCATAGCCAATCTCATTACTCGTTCGACTATCGACCTGCTTATCGCTTTTAGTCTGAGAGTTATTCAGGAAAAATCCAAAATCCACCCACACTGAATTTTTATTCGGCTTGGAGATGACGTATTCGCGACGATCAATCTCCTGGAGAACTGAAACATTCGTGAGCGTTTTTCTGAGTTCTTCATCGGAATAATCATCCGACCACGTTCCTCCCTTCTCGAGAACTTTGCGGAAGAGTTTTGCTTCATCCGTCGCGGCGGCGGCCTGTTGGGAAAGGAAGCTCCGGTACTCCGTCTCAAAATTCGAGTTCCGTCGGAAGTTATCACTGAACTCGGATTTCATCTGCTCATCATAGAAGCGCTCGTAACTGAAATCCGGATCGTTCACCTTGCGCAGATACCCCGTCACGAGCTTTTCAAAAGTCGCAAGTCGAAGTTGTCTTCGGTACTCGAGCTTGTCCGGACTTTTATAAAGGGCAGTCCGATACTTTCTCCCCTTCACGTCTTCCCAGTCATCAACATCGATGAGCTTTCCCTCGTCATCATAAAGAGGAGTCTGATCGTGCGTGACTTCTGAGACGTCATACTTATCTTTGAGTTTTCCGAGGCGATCGCGATCATCCGTCATGACGTTCATGACACTTTCGTTGCGCTTGTCTTTATTACCGACAACCGTAATGCGACCGAGTCTCGGGTCTCTTCTTCCCCGGAGCATTTCTGTTTCCGAAAGAATGAGAAACGCCTGTCCCTTCACGAGAAGTTCCGGATCGTAGGCCTTGTAGATAATCCACACCGAAGAATCCGGATTGATCTTGATGTTTCTTGCTTTCGCGACCGGAACAATTCGTAAATCGCGTGTATCGAGGGGACGAATTTCTTTCACAATCACAGCGTAATCACCTTCACGAACTCCATCGTGAATGCCGAGATTGAAGAGAACAGTGTTACCAGTCTTGGATAGATTCAGGAGTCGCGCCTCATTGAGCGCGAAAGCCTCAGCGACTAGGAGCATCAGGATTACACTGATGAGGACCTTGATCAAAGAAGAACTCCCATTTTGGTTAAGTCTTTAAAATATTGTGACACCGAAACAACAGCATGAAAACACTCAATTTACTTGGAACGTCATAGGACCACTCTTCGGAGTAAGTCCTTGATAAAGCATGGCAATAATTCTATAACTAACAACACACAAAGGATCCATTTTATGAAACGTCATAGACGCGAGAAAATCACTTACAATTATACGTGTTCACTCACCGGCGAAGAATTCGTCATGACCGGAAAAGCTCCTGAGCCGAAGGAACTTCTCTCAGTGAAAGCTTTCTATGAAATGAATCCGGACATGGACGATCGTCCAGCGGTGATTAAAAAACGTCTCGGTCTTCCTGCAACTCCTGAAGAAAAACACTAATGGAAAAGCGTAAAGTCATCATCATTGGTACGGGACCTGCGGGTCTCACTGCCGCCATCTATGCTGCCCGCGCAGACTTGAAACCTCTCGTGATGGAAGGTCATGAACCTGGTGGCCAGCTCACTCTCACCACTGAAGTTGAAAACTTCCCGGGCTTTGAGCACGGAGTGATGGGCCCGGAGCTCATGATGACGATGAAAAAGCAGGCAGCTCGCTTCAATGCTGAGTTCATGCCAGTGATGTGTACTGACGTGGATCTTTCTTCACGTCCCTTTACGGTGACAGCTTCAAACGGCCATCAATATCTGGCGGACACTGTGATCATTTCCACCGGCGCTTCTGCCAAGTGGCTTGGTCTTCCGAATGAAAAAGAGCTCACCGGGCGAGGTGTCTCAACGTGCGCAACCTGTGACGGATTCTTCTATCGCGACAAGATCGTTCACATCGTGGGCGGCGGTGATACCGCGATGGAAGACGCTACATTCATCACAAAATTTGCCAAGAAAGTTTACGTCGTTCACAGAAAAGATTCTCTCCGCGCCTCAAAGCCCATGCAGGAGCGCGCCTTTAAGAATGAGAAGATTGAATTCCTCTGGGATTCAGTCGTGACTGAAATCAAGTCCAACGCTTCCGGCGTTTCTGCCATTGTGGTGGAAAATCTCAAGAGCGGTGACAAGCACGAGCGCCAGACGGATGGTCTTTTCTATGCCATTGGCCACACCCCAAACACATCTTTCCTGAAGGGCCAGATCGAACTCGATGATCACGGCTTCATCAAAACAAAGAACGGTCCGGAAACAAATGTTCCGGGAGTGTTCGCTTGCGGAGATGTACAGGATTCCTATTACCGTCAGGCGATCACCGCTGCGGGATCCGGCTGTCAGGCCGCGATCAAGGCAGAACGATTCCTTGAAGGCCATTAAGAACAAATTTCTTGAATACTACCAAAAACACGAAGTGCAGGTTTCTGCCGTCGTGTTTTTCGGTGGCTTCATCTTCGATCTTCTGACTCTTGGCCGCATCGACGATCTCTTTAATCTCATCCAACAGGCAATTTACCTCATCATTCTCGGCACGCTTCTCGTGTGTGAGATCAAGATCAAAACCGGCTCACTCGTTCTTCGCGGAAAAGCGCAAAGTTTCTGGGAGTATCACGATCTCATCGTGCATTTTCTCTTCGGCTCTCTCCTCTCGGTGTACACGATCTTCTATTACACCTCCGCTTCCGCCTTCACTGGTATCATTTATATTCTTCTCATCGCGGGCCTCATGTGTGCCAACGAATTTCCTCAGTTTCAGCGGCTCGGACTTCCCGTGCGAGTGGTCCTATATGCCATTTGTGTCCTCTCCTATTTTGCGTTTTTTTATCCGATTCTCATCGGACATGTCGGATGGTTTCCGTTCTGGCTGGGACTTCTTTCCTCCGTTACTGTTTTCTTTTTAATCGGCAAAGTGAACTTCCAGGGAGAGCGCTCGCCTATCTTAGAAAAGCACGTGCTCTGGCCGGCGGTCGCGGTCCACGTCTTCTTTCTTGTGGGCTACTACGCCTCCCTCATTCCTCCGGTTCCGGTGGCAGTAAAAAAAATCGGTGTGTATTACGGAGTAGAAAAGATGAATGGTCAGTATCTCGGAAAGCATCTTCGTCCGTGGTACAAGTTCTGGCAGCACGGTTCGCAGGACTTCAACGTCCGCGAGGGAGACAAGATCACCGTGATAGCGTCGATTTTTTCCCCATCAAATTTTCACGATAAAGTTTATCTACGGTGGTTCCATGATGACCCCAAGGTCGGGTGGCACCTCGAAGACACAATTCCTCTGTCTATTTTAGGTGGCCGGGATGAGGGTTTCCGCGGCTTTGGCACCAAACAATTCTACACCTTAGGCACCTGGCGGGTGCTGGTGGAGACTTCAGATGGACGAGAAGTGGGCCGCATCTCCTTTGATGTCGAGAAAGATTTCTCGGAAGATGTAAGGGAATTCAAGACCGACGTTTTCTAGCATTTTTGTCCACTTTATTTTCTGCTTTGCAAAGCATCCTGAATTTTGAAAAAATATTGAGGAGAAGGTTTTCCGACCAAGGATTGGTTGGAGAAAAGAATGCCAGCTCATTACCAAGGAAGGTTATGCAGACACTCTTCAATTACACGACCCTTTCCACGCGGCTTGAGAAGTCCACTCGCACGCTATTCGTGACTCTCAATCGCCCTGACTGGAACAATGCCTTCCGTATGGAAATGCTCTTCGAGCTTGAGGGCCTTCTCGCCTGGTGTACTTCCCGCGTGGAAATCAACACCATCTTCTTTGATTCATCCTCACAGATTTTTTCTACGGGCCTTGAGTACGATAGTCTCTCCGGCACTTCTGCGAAGGCGCTTGAGAAGATCAATACTAAACTCCAGAAAATTATTTTCTCTCTCATGCAGCTTCCACAAACTGTTGTGATGGATCTCGGTGCTGGTTGCGAAACTCTGGGATCAGAATTCGCATTGGGTGCTGATATTCGTATCGCTGCAACTGGTGCCAAAGTCAGCTTCAACCACTGTCAGTACGGACTCGTTCCTGCAGCGGGTGGAATGAGCATGCTCTCTGCTCTCGTTCCTCCGGCGTTTGCGCGTTCATGGGTTCTTACTGGTAATACGATTACGGAAGAGGCCCTTCT
>JBJMLZ010000008.1:0-4240 GCA_045805035.1 Bacteriovoracaceae bacterium | reverse complement strand
TGCAGTTCAGGGTGGTGTCCTTGGTGGTGACGTGAAAGACGTTCTCCTCCTCGACGTAACTCCGCTTTCACTCGGGATCGAAACTCTCGGTGGTGTTTTCACTAAGATCATTGATAAGAACACAACGATCCCGACGAAGAAGTCACAGGTGTTCTCAACTGCGGTTGATAACCAGCCTGCGGTTTCCATCCACGTTCTCCAGGGTGAGCGCGAGTTCGCTAATGACAACAAGACTCTCGGCCGCTTTGATCTCACCGGCATTACACCAGCACCGCGTGGTGTTCCGCAGATCGAAGTGACTTTTGATATCGACGCTAACGGTATCGTTCACGTGACTTCTACCGACAAGGCCACTGGCAAGTCGCAGAATATCGTGATCACTTCCGGCTCTGGTCTCACTGAAGAAGAGATCAAGAGAATGGTTTCGGATGCTGAGAAAAACCGCGAAGCAGACCACAAGCGCCGTGAGGTAGTGGACGCTCGCAACAATCTCGACAGCCTGGTCTTCGCCTCTGAGAAAGGGATGAAAGATGCGGGAGATAAAGTTCCTGCAGACAAAAAGGCCGAGCTTGAAGGAGCAATCAGTGAAGCAAAAACAAAACTCACTTCAGAGTCTCTGGACGAAATTAAAGCAGCGACTGAAAGACTTCAGAACGTCGCTCACAGTCTCGCCCAGTACATGTACGGACAGCCAGGAGCTGGTGCCGATCAGGGTGCGGGCCCGCAACCGGGCGCCGGACAGGAGCAGGCGAAGTCCGACAAGAAGGATGACGGAGATGATGTAGTAGATGCGGATTACAAAGAAGTTTAATCCGTAAGACAGAATGAATTTTCCGAGTGCCCCTTCTAGTGAGGGGCACTTTGTTATGTGGATGGATAGCTTATGAGTACGAAACGCGATTTATATGAAGTTCTTGGTGTAGCAAGAACTGCTCAGAAAGAAGATATCAAGAAGGCCTATCGAAAACTGGCCATGCAACACCATCCAGATAAGAACCCGGGCAATAAAGAATCAGAAGCGCTTTTCAAAGAAGCTTCTCATGCTGCCGATGTTCTCCTCGATGATCAGAAAAGAAAGATGTATGACCAGTTCGGACATGACGGCGCTCAATTCGGTGGCGGAGGTCAGGGTCCGTTCGGCGGTGGTTTCCAGGGACAGGACTTTGGTGATCTCGGAGATATTTTCGGAGATATCTTCGGAGATATTCTCGGTGGTGGTCGCGGACGTGCCGGTGGTGGCCGTCGAGGCGGCAGACGTGTCGTGCCTGGTGATGATCTTCAAACTGAAATGACGGTGACTTTTGAAGAAGCCGCATTTGGTGTGGAAAAAGAAATTAACATTACTCGCTCAGTTGTCTGTGAAACTTGTCACGGTAGTGGCGCCAAGAAAGGTTCAGGACCCGTCACGTGTGACATGTGCCAGGGTCACGGTGAAGTGAGACGCCAGCAAGGCTTCTTCACGATCGCGCAGCCTTGTCCGAAGTGTCATGGTCAGGGCCAGATGATTAAAGACCCATGTGAAACTTGCCACGGTCGGGGAAGAAACAAAAAACGTGAGAAACTTTCCGTGAAAGTTCCGGCGGGGATTGATGAAGGCCAGCGCCTGAAACTTTCCGGGCAGGGTGATGCCGGAATGAATGGCGGACCTGCAGGTGATCTCTATGTGCTGATCGACATTCAGGAGCACGAGTTCTTTAAACGTGATGAATATGATGTTCACTGCGAAGTTCCGATCAGTTTCTCGCAAGCAGCGATTGGAACAGATATCGAAGTACCTACTTTGGGGGGACGTGTTTCGATGAAGATTCCAGAGGGCACTCAGTCAGGTCAAAAGATGAAGCTCCGTAACAAGGGCATCACTAAACTTGGCGGATATGGGTTCGGTGATCAGATCATCACGATCCATGTGGAAACTCCGACGAAACTCACGAAGGAGCATAAGGAAATTTTTGCCCGACTCGCAGAGCTGGAGCAGAACTCCAATCCTATGACTAAGGGTTTCTTCGAAAGAGTGCGCGAACTCTTCCAGTAATTTTCTCAGGGGAAGACTTCGGTTTTCCCCTTTTTTAACTCCTCAAAATTTCGACCCCGGGTTAAACTCGTCTGGATCACTTAGACGGAGTAAATATGCGTTACCTTCTCATGCTTCTGATGGTTTTGTTTGCCGCTTGCGGAGGGGTGAAGACCGTCCAGAAGCCGATCGATGAATCAGAGATCTCAGAGAACGTAAAAATTAAACTCGATGAGGCGCGCGCTCTCATTCGTGACAATAAACCAAAGCCTGCGCTCGCTAAACTTTCTGAACTCAATGACAACAATCTGGCCCCCATTGAAAAGGCCCTCAAATATAATCTCAAAGGCGTGACACTTTTTAATATCGGTGAAGTCCCGAAGTCCCTCCTGAATTTTGAAGTCGCAGAGAAATATACCCCGAAAGATTCCCAACTCTATTCTCAAGTGCAGCTCAACATGGCGAGCGGCCACTATATGCAGAATCAGTACAATGAACTGAAGTCACGCCTTGGCCTCATTCAGATGTCAGCACTCAGCCCGACGGAGAAAAAGAAATTCGCTCAGCTTGAACTCGCCTACGGTTCAAAATTTAAAAACGACATGATGATTGTCACTTCGTCGGCAATGCTTCTGGATGAATCAAAAACTTTTGCTGAAGTTCAAGGCTCTCACCTCTACGCTCCGATGAAAGAATCATTTGATCGACTTTCTCCAGGCGATCGCATCGGTGTGCTTGAAAAGTTCAATGGTCAGAAAAACCTGGCGGCCGCGTACCTTGGTAAGAATGAGGCGGAATCACGTCTCGTCGCGGGTGATAAATCCGGAGCGAACGATTTAGTGAGCTGGCTTCGCAATCAATATCCAGGCAATGATGAGGTTGCCAATTATCTCAAGGAATATGAACTGCGCATTTCCAATTCTTCGCGGATCAGTCCTTCCGACATCGGACTCGTCTTGCCTCTGACCGGTGACAAGGCCAACTATGGACAAAAAGCGCTCGCCGGCGTTGATACCGGACTCAAGGTTCTGGGACTTGCAGAGAACATCAAAGTTCACACTAAGGATTCCATTGATTCACCCGCGCGTGGAGCCGAAGCAGTTCTCGAACTTATCCGGGAGGATAAAGTCTCCTTGATTATCGGAGGACTTTTTCCTGAGTCAGCAACCGCGGAATATCTTGAAGCAAGAAAATATGGCGTACTCTACATTTCTCTTTCCCAGATCAATCTTCCGAAAGATGAAAAAAATCATCACCTGATCGAAGTTCAGGGTTCAATTGAATCTCAGGTCGCGACACTACTGTCGGATGAGATGATCAATAAGTTCGGGACTCGCCTCGGAGTGATTTATCCGGAGAACGAAGGTGGGAAGGCTTACCTCGATGAGATCTGGAGAAAGAGTACGCAGAAAAATCTCCAGGTCACAAGCATTGCGGGATTTGAAAAAAACACTCATGACTTCCGTGATACCGCTCAACTCTTTCTCGGCCTCAAGTATCCAAGAGAGAGATCAGAAGAACTGAAGATCCTCGAAGATGTGTATGAGCACGAGAAAACTTCCATCCGCCGTGTGCAGACTCTTCCACCGGTAATCGACTTTGACTGGGTCTTCATCGCAGGTTACCCGCATGAAGCGACTCAGCTTATTCCTACATTGGGATATTACGATGCGACTCGCTTAAAGACGGTTGGCGGCCCAAGCTGGGTTTCAAAAACGATGGTGAAGGAACAAAAGAATCTCGGCACTCTTTATTTCGTGGGTGATGATCCGAAAGACATCAATCACGAGATGCTCACAAAGTTCCAGGAGATTTACGGAAAGCCTGCTTCATTTATCGAAGTCCTGAGTCTTGATGCCATGAAGATTGGTAGCGATGCTCTTGGTATCACGGGCAACGTCGGAAGTCGCGACGACTTCGATGCCCGTCTCAAGTCCGCCGGAAAACTCAAAGGTCTTACGACGGAATGGGATTTCAAGGAAGGCGTGTGGCTGAAGAAGATGAATGCCATGACGATCACCAGAGGTGAAATCGTAAAACTTTTTGAAGCAGGATCTCTTCAGTAATCAGTTTGGATATTTCAGATAGTAAATCTGCTCAAAGTTACGGCCGAAGTCTTCAAGATCCAGACCGTAGCCTACGATGAATTGATCTTCGATCTTCTTGCCGGTCAAATCCGGCTGAATGTTCACCGCGCGTTTATAAGGCTTATCAAACAAAGTGATGACT
>JBJMLZ010000007.1:0-7608 GCA_045805035.1 Bacteriovoracaceae bacterium | reverse complement strand
GAACGTGATTGGTGACGTGAACGGCAAAGACTGTCTTATCATCGACGACATGATCGATACTGCCGGTACTCTCGTTCAGGCGGCGAAAGCGCTTCGGAAAAATGGCGCAAAAAAAATCTATGCAGCCGCCACTCACCCGGTGTTCTCAGATCCTGCGATCCAGAGACTTAGTGAATGCGCGGAACTTGATGCGATCATCGTGACAGATACAATTCCACTTTCAGAAGCGGCAAGAAAGCTCGACAAGATCAAAGTCGTGACCGTTGCCGACATTCTTGCCAAGGCGATCCACCGGACATTCAATCATGATTCGGTAAGCTCGCTCTTCATCTAAGGTGTTTCAGCTCATCGTTGCTCTCGGAAATCCAGGATCGGAGTACGCCAATACCCGCCACAACGTTGCGTGGATGTTTCTGGAAAATTGTCCCGCATTCAAAAACGCCACATGGAAATCAAAGTTCAAAGGCGTGTATGCGGATGCCACTCACAAGGGCCACAAGTTCTACGGACTCATGCCTCAGACCTACATGAATCTTTCGGGCGAGTCGGTGCAACCGATGGCCGCATTTTTTAAAATTCCACCTGAACAGATCCTCGTTATCCAGGATGAACTCGATATTCCTTTTGGTCAGGTTCACTTCAAGATGGGTGGAGGACTCGCAGGTCATAACGGACTGAAGTCCATTGCCCATTGCCTAGGTACTGAAAATTTCGCTCGTATGAGAGTGGGAATTGGCCGTCCTCCTCACGGGAACGTCTCCGGTTGGGTTTTGAGTCCCTTTTCCAAGGAAGAACAGGTACAATTGCCGCTCCTTTGGGAAAAACTGAATGACCCTATGCTCACCGCCGTGGTAGATGGTTTGAGCAAAGTCGGAATTTATAATAAGAAAAATCTTTTAGCGTAAGAGGTCTTTATGGGTATGAACTGTGGCATCGTCGGTCTTCCAAACGTTGGTAAGTCGACAATTTTTTCGGCGCTGACATCAGCTCCTGCCGAAGCTGCAAACTACCCATTCTGTACCATTGAGCCAAACGTTGGTGTGGTTCACGTTCCGGATGAGCGTCTTCAGAAAATTGCAAAAATCGTTGGCCCGGAAAAAATCATTCCCGCGATCACTGAGTTCGTTGATATCGCCGGTCTCGTGAAAGGTGCATCGAAGGGCGAGGGCCTTGGAAACCAGTTCCTTGGTCACATCCGCCAGGTCGGAGCAATCTGCCACGTGGTTCGTTGCTTCGAAGATGATGACATCGTTCACGTTGCGGGCAAAGTGGATCCGGTTTCAGACATCGAAGTGATCAATATCGAACTCGCCCTCGCGGATCTCGAAACCGTAACGAAGAGAATTCAGACTCTCGATAAATTCCTCAAGTCTCAGGACAAGAAAGTTTCAGATAAAGCAAAAATGACGAAGCCGATTCTCGAGCGTCTTATCAAGACTCTCGAAGCTGGTCTTCCTGCTCGTTCACTCCCTCTCGACGCAGACGAAGTGGAAGCGATCTCTGATCTTCACCTCATCACGATGAAAAAAATGCTTTTCGTTTGTAACGTTGATGAAGCTTCCGTGAAGACTGAAAACGAACACGTGAAAAAAGTTCGCGAGATTGCCGCAAAAGAAGGCGCTCAGGTCATTACCATTTGCGGAAAGATTGAATCCGAAATCGCTGCACTTGAGTCAGAAGAAGAGAAAAAAGAATTTTTGAAAGATATCGGCATCGAAGAATCGGGACTCTCAAAGATGATCCGCGAAGGTTACAAGATGCTTGATATGTACACCTACTTCACTGCTGGCGTGAAAGAAGTTCGCGCCTGGACTTTCCCGAAAGGTGCGAAGGCCCCACAAGCAGCGGGTGTCATTCACACTGACTTTGAGCGTGGATTCATCAAGGCTGAAGTTTATCACTGTGATGATCTCTTCGCGCTTGGATCAGAGGCGAAGGTAAAAGAAGCAGGGAAGTTCCGTCAGGAAGGCAAGGAATACGAAGTGAAAGACGGTGACGTCATTCACTTTAAGTTTAACGTCTAAGATTATTTATTAAAGCCGAGGTGGACGTCGAAGAGCTTGTTCGCTTCTTTGACGTCAGCAAGCTGAGGCTTGTCGCCCTCTAAGAGAATCTTGTAGAAAAAGATATTCCGGAAAATGAGCTTCACATAGTTTCTCGTCTCAAGAAACGGAATCGCCTCAATATTTTTCAGGATCGTCTGGTCCGTATCAAAATAAAGATTTTTCCAGCGCTCAACCCGAGCTTCTCCCGCATTATAGGCACCAAGCACGTAGACGAGGTTTCCATCGTAGCGCTTAAGAAGATTCTTGAAGTAGCGAGTACCGAGTTCAATATTCAGTTCAGGATTCACGAGATGCTTGTCGCGAACGGTACGCTTCATTCTGCGTGCCGTGGTGGGCATGATCTGCATGAGGCCACGTGCGCCCACTGGTGAGCGCGCCTGCGGATTGAAAACTGATTCCTGACGAATGAGAGAGAGCACAACCAGAGGATCAAGGGTGTCGTTCTTCAGCGCCTTCCGGAGTTCAGAGAGATAAGGAGCGGGATAGAGAATTTCCAGCAGCTCACGATTGAAAACAACTTCGTTCTTATCCAGCACTTCGTACAGATATCGGAAGGTCGCGAGATAATTTTGTGATTCCTGAATAATACGTCCATTGATGAGATGGAGCTCCGATTTTACAAGCGCCTGCTTGTCCGTCGGGTGCTTCACCACATAGAGAGGCATGCTATAGCGATTGAGGCGCTTAAGTTCAAGTTCCATCATCCGTTGGTTATCGATTTTCGCCCAGGCACGAAGTCGAATGAGTGACGAGATATGATCAGCATCGAGTTCAATTTTTTTGACGTCGAGAGCAGGACTTCTCGTTGAGCGTTCACCGTAAAATTTTGCGAGTTTGGACTCGGGACTGAGGGCGGTGACTTTTTTGGAGGCCATGATCGAGTAATAGCTCAGAGGACTCTTCGTGATAATACTTTCATAAAGATCAATCGCTTCTTTTTGCTTTCCAGTTTCCTCGAGCGAATAAGCAATCCAGAAACGCAGGCGCGGGTCTGAAATTTCTTTTGGTTTTTTCAGGAGATTGTAGGAGTCGGCAAGCTTCAGTGACTCTCTCCAGTCATTGGTTGAAAGCCATGTCCACATGTAGAAGAAGAGCGCGTCTTCCTGGATCTCTTTATTGTTTTTCTTCACGATGAACTTGAAGATGTCGCGGGAAAGATCCTTGAAGCCAGCACGGAAAACTGCTTTCGCAAAATCATTCAGTCGCGAAAGACAAAGTCCCACGGGAAGATGATCCTGGTTCAGGTCGATATAGTTTTTGAGAAACTTATAATGCTCAGTGATTTTGTCTTCGGTCGGCTTGTTATCGATCGCGCGATAACCCATCTCAATAAGCTTTCCGTATTCAGCGTAGAAAACATTTTGATGCTGGAGGGGATTGAACCCTTTTTCCTGAATGAGCTTGGTAATCTGCTCGTTGATCACGATGTCTTTCAGCACGTCATGAGAAGGAACGATCTGATTCTGGACACTGTAGGCAGTTACAGTCTGTGAGATTTTTTTCAGAACTTCCGGTTGCGAGGCCTGAAGCTGGAGGAAGACTGCAAAGTCTTTGCGGTTCTTCTTCGTCAGAAAATACTTCAGGTGCTCCTGGAGGAAGTTGGAAGACTCTTCATTCAACGCGTGATTTTTTTCAATGTCCCTGCCGATCGCCTGAAGTGCGCGTTCCCGACAATAGTTTCCCGCCACTCTCTCGAGGACTCTTTCAAGCGTCAACTGCTGCTTGCGCTCAACATACTGCCGGCAATAGCTGATGAGCTCTTTGTGATCATTCAATTTCGAGATCGTAAGAACGGATTCAAGCCAGGGAACAAACATCGGAAAGTTGTGAGAGTGTCTTGTTTCTTTCAGGATTTTTGTCAGAACATCCTGACTGACGTAACCCTTCTGCGTGAGCTTGATGAGATTCACCATGTGCTCACCAATAATTAAATCGGAGCGGCTGAGTTGAATCTTTTCAGGGGAAACAAATGAATGCTGCTCAACAGGCGAAGTCTCAGCGAACGCAGTCAGTGAGAAAAAAAGAATGAGCAGGAATGATTTCATTGATTCCGAAATTATAGCACTAGCTATGGAATTTTACAGAGAATCAATCTTCCTTTTTATAGCGGGTAGTGACGTCTTTCAGTCGGCGGGAAATCTCAGTGAGAACTGGTTTCTTATCGTCTGGAATCACCATGGAAAGGTTGTCGATGTACGAAGAAACCTCGGACACGTATTTGAAATCGGCTTCCTGATTGGCAACGATCCAATCCAGAAACAAAGTGACTTCCTCAGCTACGTCTGGAAAATTGTCGCCCGCACGAAATTCAAGGGGAGTGATGGGATCTCCCTCGCGAATGTGCGTAAGGTGATTTTTTAATTTGTAGAGCGGGCCTGCAACTTTGTGAGTGAGAAAGATAGAAGCGAGGATCACCAGCGCAGTAAGGAGCAGCTGAAAGGGAATCATGAAGATCAGAAAACTATTAGCAGCTTCGCTGACTCCAAGTTTCGTCAGGGCATATTGGTCACCGAGATCATTCATGAAATCAAAAACGACAAAGGCATAGACAAGGCTTCCGGCCAGGAACATGGTGGAAACGACGATGCTGAAGCGGAGCTGAAACTTGGGATCAATGAGAAAGGTCGAACGTTTATAAAATGCCAAGAGCTTTGTCCTGTTCAAGTGTTTCCTTACATCATAAAATGAAGTCGAAAATTGCACCATACGGAAATAATCCACTTATTTCCCATCATAAAAGTCAGGTTTCTTATGACAGATCAAATTCGCGAACGCCTTAAGGCCATTACTAATCCCGCAACAAAGAAAAGCTTTGATTCTGAAAATCGCTGGCAGCATGTCGCGATGGAAGGAGAGAAGCTCGTCATTCAGTACAACCGTGACGGGATTTCTCCGACGGAAAAAAGACAAATTGAAAAACAGATTCAAGAAGCACTGGATGGCGTAGTCGGCATCGACAACATCCTGGTGAAGACGACTTCTTCTCAGTCACAAGATGTCTTCAAGGCACTTGATTCTGCCCCTACTAAGTCTGAAGAAAAAGCTCCGGCGGCCCAGATCAAGGCCGGCCACGGTCCGGTGGGAAATAAAAAACCAGTTCCAGGCGTGGGAAAAATCATCGCCATCGGTTCCGGTAAAGGCGGCGTAGGTAAATCTACGTTTACGGCAAACCTTGCTCTCTCAATCAGAAGACAAGGTCACACGGTCGGTATCATTGATGCCGATATTTACGGACCGTCACTTCCGATGATTTTCGGAAAGCGTGACGAGAAACCCCGCTCAAACTCTGAAAGAAAAATTGTTCCGGTTGAATCTTACGGAATCAAGTTCATGAGCTTCGGTTTCTTCATCAATGAAGGTGATCCGGTGATCTGGCGCGGACCAATGCTTGGTGGAGTGCTCAGTCAGTTTCTTTTTGATGTGGACTGGAATGGTACCGACTATCTTCTCATCGATCTTCCTCCGGGCACCGGCGATATTCAGCTCTCGATGATTCAGAACGCACACGTGGATGGTGCAATTATCATCTCCACACCGCAGGACATTGCACTCCTGGATGCCAAGAAGGGCCTTGAGATGTTCCGGAAGATGAATCTTCCGATCATCGGCATGGTCGAGAATATGAGTTCGTTTATCTGCGACGGTTGCGGAAAGACTCACTATATTTTCGGCAAAGGCGGCGTAGAAGAAGCAGTGACAGAAATGGGCACCAAGCTTCTCGGTAAAATTCCGCTCGAGATCAGTCTGCGGACAGGTTCTGACGAAGGGGTACCTTACATGTCGAATGAATCATTTGCGGGCAGACAAGTGTGGGATGCTTTCATGGATACTGCGATGGCAGTTACAAATTTCTTTTCGCCAGCTCCTGGAAACAAACCGGGCATGATTTCAAAATTGTTCGGATTGAATAAGTAGGAGAAGCATGGATTCGAAACTTTTCTCTGCCATTGATGATCAGGTTTCGGTCCAGTTCACCGGCAAGGTGAATGTGCTTTCCAATTTCAATCGTCAGTTTCTCGGTCACATCCTCTTTCGCAATGGCAGAATCGTCGATGCTCTTTTTCAAGGACTGCGCGGAGAAAAAGCTCTCTATCATATTTTTATTCAGGAATTTTCTCTGCAATCGTTTGAATACGTGATCGAGCCGGAAGTGGTGGATGAAACCATTCTCGAGCTTCCGTATTCTCACCAGGAGCTGAAAGAAAAAATGGCGGAGGCGCTGAAGCAGTATCAGCAGACGCAGAAGATGCGCCCACCGGAAAACGTCAAAATCATCATTGATCCGGAGTTTATTGAAGACTCCCTTCCGGTCACCACGGCCGAGTTCGAGGTCCTTTGTACGCTTACCGAATGGCATACTCCTTTTGACATCTATCAGCACTGTCCGCTCTTAGATCATGAAATCACGACAGCATTGGTGGGACTCCGCAAAAAAAATGCCTTGAAGATCCTCGCCCCGAAAAACAATCCCTGATGACCCGAAGGTCAAAAAGCGATAAAATCATCTCACTTTTTACAGGGGTATTTTTATGAAATCACAGAAGCAAAATCAGGGAGACCTGAAAGAAATCACCGTTAAAATTGAAAAGAAAGTTGTTGAGGATCTTGAGCTCATGGTGAAAAACACAAACATCCCAATGGCGGATCTTGTTGTGATCGCGCTCAAGCGTTTCCGTTCGTCTCACACCGATTATCTTAAACAAACTCCAGTCACTGAGTAGTTCAAGGGCCGCAAGTTGCGGCCTTTGTTTTTTATGAACACAAAATTTGAGGCCATTGTCCGTGATCTTTCCCACAAAGGATTGGGTGTCGTCGATCATCCGGATGGACGTGTGTTTTTTGTTCGCGGAGTGTGGCCCGGCGACAAAGGTCTCTTTGAAGCTGAACCTGATCTGGAAAAATATTCTGAAGTAAAACTCGTGGAACTTCTTTCTCCTTCAACCGAGCGAGTGGAAATAAGCTGTTCGTTTCGGGGGACAGAAGCAGGAAAGTGCGGCGGTTGTCCCTGGATGATGGCGAGCTATCCCTCGCAGTTAAAATACAAAGTGAAGCGCCTTCAGCATGCGCTTGAGAAAAGAAAAATAATTACGAGTCAGATCCTTCTGCCGGTCATTGCTTCTCCGGATGTCTTCCATTATCGCAATCGCATACAGCTGAAGACGGATGGTAAAAAATTGGGTTACGTTTCCGAAGGAACTTCAGTTTTTGCTCCGGTTGAGGATTGTCAGATCCTCAATGAGAAATTGTCTTCGGTTTTTCATGGGCTGAAGAATTCTCTTCCCCGTGAAGATTTACGACCAGGTGAAAACCACAAATGGGCCTTCGTCGATCTTGATGATGAAATGAATTTGGCGGATGTTGTCCCTAACAAGAGACGTCCGTTCCGCCAGGGAAATTCCAAACAAAATGAAGTGATGAAAAACTGGTTGCGTGAAAAACTAGCTCCGATGCCGAAGCACTTTCCCATCATCGATCTTTTCTGTGGTTCGGGAAATTTCACCGAAGTACTTTCCTCACTGGGATTTGAAAATATCCTCGCGGT
>JBJMLZ010000006.1:0-17706 GCA_045805035.1 Bacteriovoracaceae bacterium | reverse complement strand
GTTCCGCTCGAGCCTCATTAAAAGAAAAGTTGAATTCGTAAGACTCCTTGGCCTCAAGCCTGACACAAGTTTCATTCCTGCTGATATCGAAGTTGATCCACGCTTCACCATCATGTCGGAGTGGAGAGATGCCGCGAAAGTTCAGGATAACCTCGAAAAAGATGCGATCCTTCAGTCCATGTTCCGCTGGCACGATGAGAACGGCTATCGCTTGAAGCAAGCGTCTTCGAAAGATTCTATCCTTTATAGAGACGTAGCATGGCCACTTCGCCGTATGCCGTACCTCAAAAAATACTTCATCGATAAGATGCCGCTCAATATGTCCAGAAGCCTTGCCGGTTACTTTGGCGTGCTCAATTCCGTGGGCGATCTTCTCCAGAAGAGACTCAAGGCCCAGGATGATAAAATCGTTCTCGAAAGAGGATTACCACTCACACAGAAAGAGAAATTTGAGTACCTCGACGTGGTGAGAACAGAAGATTCGAAAGATTCGAAAAAACTGCATCATATGTATCGCCCGAAAAAATCCAAAGAAGAATAATCAAAAGGAAAGGGCCCTCATGGGCCCTTTTTTATTCCTACAAGCTGTATCGAAATCCTGCCGATATTTCATGTCGTAAAAGCGCACCAAATTCCGTCTGCGGCCCGCCCTGATAATAAGAGGCCTCTAAGTAAAGGTTAAAGCTCTCACCCGTCACCCGATCCATCTGAAACTGAGTCAACGCCGAGCTATCCGCGAGCGAACGAAAGTGCCGCAGAAATACCGTGTACTGATTATTTCCCCCGAGATCAGGGATACGCATGGAAGTATACCCATAGTGCTGTCGCTGAAGATCATCACGTCCCGAGAAGTAAAAACGCTTGAAGTTTTCGCGTGTGTTGAGGCCCGGAGTCTTCAAAGCATTGAGTGTCTTGTTCCAGTCATTGTTATCAAGGCCCACGCCATTGTAGATGTATTCGATCCGGAAATCCACGCGACCTTCATAACGAACACCGACGTTAGCGAGAGTCTTGATGCCCTTGTTGTGTTCGCGCGCAAAGAAGAGTGCGGTAGGATCATCGGAAGGATACCAGTTGTTCGAACCTTTCTGATGACGGGTATCAAAATAAGCTGAGAATTCATCGGTGAAGTTCTTAGCGAAATATTCGCCGACAAAATTCTCCGCGTACGGCGTTTTGCCCGCGACGACACCGATGTAGTCACTGGATTTTTCCAGCGCTCGCTCAAGCTTCATGAGTCCATTGGGTTGAAAATCCTGATCCTCTTTATTGATCTGCTGGTTTCCCTTCGAGACTTCCACCATCGTGACCAGGTTCCAGTCGTGACTGATCTGCCAGTTCCAGCGCACAAGATTTCGTCCACGCTGCTGGAAGAAGAGTGATCGCTGATCAAAGCGAAAGCGGAAAATAGGATTGGTAGGCGAAAGCATCTCCGCCGGCCCCCATTGATAGTTCTGAATACCGAGTGCGATCTGATGATCACCGAAATTTCCCTGCCAATTCACCTCGTTCATGAAGAATTGAGTTTTATCCGTGGTGTTTTGCTGATCTTTGTATTCCGCCTGCCCATAGAGAAAGATCAGTCGCGGATCGACCTTAAAGCGCTGATTGCCGTTCAGTTCCCAGTTAAAAGTCGGTCGCAGATCACTTTCAAAAGCGTGAGTGGGGATCTTCGCGACCTGATTGTCGGGATTCAAAGGAGAGTCGTCTTCCACACCGCTATTGATGTAGCGGTTGTACCAGTTCAGGCGGTGGTTCCATTTCACGGTCCAGGCGTTTGCTGTCCCCGAGAAAAGAACCAGCAAGAGGAGCGCCTTAAACATGCGCGAAGCACTCCGTGATGGTTTGTTTCAGCGGTTTCCTGAGGGAAATCATCGCGGTGATAATCACCAACGTCACGAGGAACAAGGTTACCTGCGCGAGGAGATACGGCGAAACATAAATGGTGAATGGCACCGGCGAAGAGAAGATTCCTGGTTTGTAGGTAACCCCGAGGAAGTTTACCGAATATTCAAGGAGTGTTCCGGTAATAAGCCCCATCACGCATCCGGTGATGGAAAGAACGATCGCCTCAAGACCAAAGAGCACGCGGATCTTGAATGGATTAAATCCGATGGAACGAAGAGTACCGATCTCTTTCTGGCGCTCAGAAATATTTCTGATGAAAGTGTTGAACACTGAGAGCGAAGAAATAATGAGAATCACTGTCACCATGAGGTTCCGGAAAATAGAGAGAAGATCCATGGTCTTGTTATAGAGGTCACCTAAGCGATGATCCTGCCATTTCACGGCGTGAAGATCACTTCCCGCGAAATGTGTTTTGGCCGCCTCTAAAAAATCCGGAATATCTTTTTTGCTTTTGAGCTTCACCGCCATGTAACCAATGTCAGTCGTATCAAAGAGCTGCTGGGCCATGTGAATGGGCACCTGAACGTAGCGCTCATCGAGTTCTTTATAGATCGCGTCCGTGATGCCGGTGAGAGGCATGGTCATCGCATTCATCTGCGCGTTCACCGTGACAACGTTCAACTGGAGATTGCTTCTTTTACAATTGAGCGGTCTTTCTTTGGCGGCAAAACCACCCAGGCCCTGCTTGAAATCTAAAATCGGATCCGGTTCGCAATCAAGAATGCGCGCGAGCTTGTGGCCGATCACAAGACCTTCGTTCTCATCTTCCAGCGGTCGACCGGCGAGCGTGTTCCACGCCCACGAAGGTTGTCTCATCTGGCGGCCTTCCGTCACGTCGATCCCCATGCCGACAAAAATCATGGACGTTTTGCCGTTGGTGATCGTACCGGACATCGGAAGGAAGCGAACTTTGGCGTCGACATCAGAGCGTGAATTCAGGAAGGCCATCGCTTTTTCCTGATCGGCCTTCGTCATCTTATCAACGGAGTTTGTGCGTTCGATGATGATGTTACCCATCATCTCGCGCTCGACGTTGGTGTTCTCATACATCTTCTGCACGTCATCCATGTAGCCCTGGAAAAGTGTCAGGGAAACGAAGGTCGCCGCGATCGACGTGAGAGCAGTAATACTCTGGCGCCAGTTACGGAAGATCCCTCGAAAGGCGATGGTGAAGAGTGATGCGAACAAAATTACCTCGAGAGATTATTCACGTTAAAGGTCGCGTCGGTCAGGTTTTCTTCCTTCGGCGCTTTGTACGTCATCGTACTTTTATTTTCCGGGAAGTCGGCGTCCGTGATCACCATCTCGGAGATGAACGGTTGCTTCTTTCCTTTTACTGCGATCACGTTCTTGTAGCTGAAGGTTGCGCGCTTGAAAGGTTTTCCCTGTAGCGTCTGAAACTCAGCTTTGATACCGAGACCAGTCTTGGCGGAGATCCAGTACTTGATCTTGTCGTAAGTCACGTCTTTGGATTTGCCGGTGAGCTGGAGCACCCACGCATCTTCGCCGTCAACTTTCTCGAGACCAACGACTTTGCCATTGTAGTCGCGGGCGTAGTTGGTGTTGGCGATATCGCCGTTTGCCGCCTGACCGGAGTTTCTCTGGCGAGGGGAAACCGACACTGGCTTTCTGAGCGACGGTTTATGGAACCACATCACGAGATCGTTGAAGAGAAATTTTTCGCCCATGTTACGGGCAGGCTCGGTGATTTCGACGAGCGCGTTTTTTCCGAGAACTTTCACCGTGAATTTGCGGTTGGATTTTTCACCTTCCTCGACTGAATTCAGTTCCGCGTCCCAGGAAACACCACTCTGGACACTGCCGCGGGCGCGGTCCGAGAGCTGAAGGAGTTTTTCCGCTGCCGGGGCCTTGATGACTTTTTTTGCGGGGGCAGCGGGAGCGGCCATGAGCGGAAGAGAAACGAGTAAGAGCGCCAGATATTTCATAAAGACCTCAGGTTGATGTTTCAATGAGAAGGTGAGCGACTTCGCCTTTGAGTTTTCGTTTGGTCACAATGTAAGCAGTGACGACCGCGAAGATGATCAAGGGAATCGCGAAGAATAAACACAGTAATGGCCACGGTGTAATCACAAACTGAATGTCGCCTGCAATTCCCGGAGGAGAAAAGCGGACGTTCGCAGCGTTGGTGATCACCGCGAGAATCTGCGCCACCACAAAACCCACGACAGTTGCGATGATCGCGAGGATGAAACTTTCCATGGCAATCAAACGCGCCAGATGTTCAGGCGTAAAACCGATCGCGCGCATGGTTCCGAGTTCCTTCACGCGTTCCATGATGTTCATGCTGATAGCGTTAGCGACTGAGAGAATCACGACCACGGAAACGAGAAGAAAGAAGAAAGCGGTGATGGCGTAGAGGAAGTTCATGGAGCCGGTGTAGAAAAGACCAATGCGCTCATCAAAAAACGGAACCGCTTCAAGCGGAAGAGAGTGCTTCGCGAATTCTTTATTAAGCTCGCCGGAGACCGAGCGCGCTTTCATGTCATTGTTGAGATACACACCCATGTAGGTGATTCCATCGGTCGCCATGAGATTCTGAAACGCCGGAAGAAGCGTCATCATGCTCGTGTCTTCGGTCATTTCAAAACCGGTGGTGTAACGGGCAACGACTTTGGCATCGATGGCGTTGAAGGCGTTGTCGACCGTGAGGCCCTGCATGTTGATGTCTTTCTGATTCTTCAGAAAGTTGGAAAGTTTGAACGTGATCTTCACCGGACTTGGATCTTCCGGATTGGTGCTGGCATCAGCGAGAGGAATACCATCGGTAATTTCCCGGAGTTCCGCGTTCCATTTTTTTACCATCGGATGTTCGCGCACAAATTTATCGGAGTCGCGGGTGATGCCTTTGCCCTGGAAGGCAAATGAATCGCTCTCATACTGAAGTAGGCCGTTCGCCATTAGATACGGCGAGAAGAATTCCACTTCCTTGTTATCGGAGAGAAGTTCAACCAGGGCCTGAACGTTGGCGGGATCAATCAGGTAGCGCGCAGGCTTACTGAAGTAGCGGTTGAGACCTTCTTTCAGGTGAACCTGAATGTGGCCCATATGATTGATGTAAACAGTGTTCACCATGCAGTAGCGTTCTACGCGACCGACGTATCCGCCAAATACTGCGAGACCGGTGAAGCCCGCCATGATCGCGAGACCAGTAATGAGTGATCTTCTCTTGTTGCGAAGAAGGTTTCGTGCGGCCTGTTTCCATTCAACGGAATCCAGCTTCATGAAATGATCTGTCCGTCCTGGATATGAACAACCTTGGACACGCGCTGAACGAGCTTCTCGTCATGGGAGCAGAAAAGGAAAGTGACTTTCTTTTTCTGATTGAGCTCGATCAGAAGATCAATGATGGAGTGAGTGGTTTTAGAATCAAGATTGGCGGTAGGTTCATCTGCGAGAACGAGTTTCGGATGAGTGACGAGCGCGCGCGCAATCGCGACACGCTGGCGCTGACCACCGGAGAGTTGGTCGGGGCGATGATGAGCATAGGTTTCAAGACCAACGTCTTTCAGGACTTCAAGTGAACGCTTGGTGCGTTCATCTTTGGAGAGTGTGTTTCTCACGAGAAGGGGAAGCTCGATATTTTCTAAGATCGAAAGAACTGGCACGAGATTGAAGGATTGAAACACGAATCCGATTTTTTCATTACGAAGAAGTGACTTCTCATTTTCTGAAAGATGACCGACGTTTTTTCCGTCGATGAGAACTTCACCCTTGTCCGGAGAATCGATCGTTCCCACCATGTTGAGGAGAGTGGACTTACCGGAACCGGAAGCTCCGATGAGTGCCGTGAAGTCGCCCTCCATGACTGAGAGATCCACACCAAGAAGAGCATGGACATGCGTTTCACCGAGCTGATAGGAGCGATGAACTCCTTTGAGTTCTACGATGGGATGAGTATTATTCATAACTTAAATTATTTGACTGATACGCCTTAACGTCAAGGAAATACAAGGTTTTTATCAAGGATTCCTGAGCATTTAGGTTGCATTTGCAGTGACTTTTCTATTGAATATATTCTATATTATTTGTATGTATTTATAGTATATATGCTATATTTAACTTAAGTTTTTATAGATTATATTCGATAGGAATTTTATGAAAACACCTAAAGAACAAAAGCTTATTACCAGACAGATTTCTCGCAAACTTCAGCGTTTGAAAGAGCTCAAAGAGGCCGCCACGGGAGTGAATTCCTGGATCGACTACGTAAGAACCGGTCTCGGCATGAGCCTTGTTCAACTTGCGCGTCGAACAGGTGTTTCTCAGGCCTCGCTGAGTTCATCGATAAAGCTCGAACGCGAAGGAAGAATCACGCTGAACAAGCTTAAGGAAATTGCCGATGCCATGGGATGCGACCTGGTTTATGAATTTGTGCCCCGGAAAAATCTTGAAGACATGATGTGGGACCAGGCAATGAAAAAAACACTTCATCTGATCAATGAAACAGAAACCCACATGGCCCTTGAGGACCAGAAGGTCGAACTTGATAAGAACGAACGTGTGAAGGAACTTGCGGAGGAGAGAAGATTCTCAAAGCATTTATGGGATTAAAAGATCACTACAATTTCATCGACCGCGACGGCGCGACTCCACTGGATCACGAACAGATCATCGGCATCCGTCTCAAGCACCTGACGACCATGGGCGAACTGGATGAAGTTGAGGACCTCAATATTCAACGAGGTATTGAGTGGCTGGAGAGACAGAAAAAGGACAACTATCTATCCACGGAATTTCTGTGTCTGCTTCATAAGAAACTCTTTGGTGATGTGTGGAAATGGGCCGGAAAGTTTCGCACGAGTGAAGTGAATCTTTCAAAACACAGAAGTTTTGATGTGGGGCCTCAGCTTCTGAACTTATTTGAAGACGCAAAACTCTGGATAGCCGGCGGGAAAATGACCTGGGATGAAATTGCCGCAGAAATGCATCATCGCCTTGTCAGTATTCATCCCTTTCCCAACGGGAATGGGAGAACGACGAGAATATTCACCGAGTATATTCTGAAACGTAATAATTGTCCGGTACCAAGCTGGATGGGATCTCTTGCTGATCAACCTCAACTGAGAAGAAAAACCTACATCAAGGCACTGCAATCGGCCGACAAAGGCGACTACACCGCCCTCATAAAATTTCTTTCTGAGAAGAAACCTAGCTGAGTTTTTTCTTCTGGAGGACGTCGATGAGTTGCCCGAGGGACTTTACTTCCTGCAGGTCTTCCTGAACCAGTCTCACTTTGAACTCTTCCTGGAGCGCGATGACAAGTTCGATGAGGATAAAGCTCTCATGGACAAGATCAGTGAGATTGACCGAATCATCGGCGAGCTTAGAAACGGGGATGTTGAGTTCTTTGGCCATGAAGGCCTTCACGGAATCGCGATTCATATTGTTCCTCTGCCTTTTAAAATGTGTTCTACGCGTTCACCGTGCTCGGAGATTGTTTTCTTATACACTTCCTGATCGGCCTCACGATAGCGTTTCAATGTCTTCTGAATGTGTTCTTCTCCGTAGTCTTTTTCAAGTGACTTTAGAGCATCAGTCACCCATTGCACATGCCATTTTTCATCGTTCATGATCCTGTCGAGTGTCGCCTTGATCACTGGATTCAGGTCCGGGGCCTGATGGTGAATGGCGTACTGGCCGATCACGCGTTTTTCAAAGATCAAAGTGATCCCGAGAATCTCCATGATATTGGTCGGCATGCCTGCCGCTTCGATGTACTGGTCCTGGTAAGCGCCGCTGGTGACTTTGATGGGATTTTCCCCGAGATCATTCAGGCATTTTGTCCAGTAAGAGGAATGCGCGCTCTCGTCGGCGAAGTGCTGAGTGAGATCATTCTGGATAGGACCAGCGGGAAGAGAACGCGCAAGACGACCGAAAAAAAGTGCGCCGGAAATTTCCGAAGTCCGGTAAAAGGATAGGAGCCATTTGTCGTTTTCCGAGAGCTTCATACTAGACCTTCTTAAAACCTTTTTTGATCATGTCCTGAATTGTGAGCTTCATCACCACCGCCGGATCAAAGTCCGTAAACGACGGATCATGGTTCTTCACATTCGTATTGATCATATTTTTTGTAATGTAGAGTTGTCTTCCGAAAGGAGCGATCGACGTCACCGCCTGCGCGAGAACTTGCCCACCGAAGCCCTGAACCGATGAAACGAGCGCATTGAAGGCCTTCTCATCAGTGAACAGTGGCTTCAGGATTCTTCTCGCTTTAAAGTTAGCGTCTTCATTGAACGTATTGAAGCCTAGATCAACGAGAGCTCCGAGAGTGAGTGAAGCGTCTTGTGAGTGAGTGACGTTGAAGATCTTTTTCACCGGAGCAGACTTGTGAATCTGCGCGATCGAGCGCGCGACTTCTTCACCGGTCACAAGATACACCGGAGTTTTCGCAAATCCCGGCATAAGTGAGATGAGTCCGTAGTAGAGAAGCTTCAGGGTATTATGAACGGCGTTGTGCTGGATCACAGTTCCGGATTCATCGTGACAGATGATCGTGGCGACGCGGATAATTTCCCACGGCATGTCCTGGCACTTGGTGCGGATGTATTCCTCGCATTCCCATTTGGAGCGCTCGTAGTGATTCGAGAATCCATGTTCGTTCGTCATGAACTCTTCGGGAACGTCTCCGGGACGAAGGCCCGAAGCGTACACAGTTGAGATGTAGGTGAACTTCTCGAGCTTCGGCGCCGTTCGTGCGGCCTCGATGATCTTGATGGTGCCATCGCGGTTCACGGCATTGGCATCAACTTCCTTCACATTGAAGTTCGTGAGAGCGGCGTTGTGAATGACACTGGTGACGGTTGACCAGTCGACATTCTTGAAAGGTTTTTCCTCGGAGAGTGTGCCCCAGGAGAATTTTATTCTTTTTTCAAGTCCTGAGAATGAAGAAAGCATTTTGTCTTTCTTGGCATTGAATTCAGTTTCGTCCTTGGCGTTCAACCAAAGGTTCATCGTGACATCAGGATTTGCGAGGAGCCTGGTCGCCACATTGTGGCCAATATAGCCGGTCGCACCGGTGAGAAGAATTTCTTTCATATCTTGATCTCCTCGAGCGCCGGCCACTTCGATTCATCCAGACCGTAAACTTTAGTGAGAGCGTAGATCCATCTCTCCATCCCGAACGCCACACATCCGGAGAAAGCCGTCTGGCCTTTCACTTTGATGTCAAAACCCTCGCCGAAATAGTCCTTGTGAAAATTGATCGAACCTATGGAGAGTTCTTCCGGCGTGCCTTTCATGAAAATCATTTCCTGTTTCACCGGATCGATCGTCTGCATAAGGAGCTTGGGATTTCCCGGATCAAAAAATGGATCAGTGGCTATTTCCCATGAAAAAGGCAGTTTCAGCTGAATAAGAACGTGGTTCACGAGCTCTTTGTAATAACTAAGAAACGCCCGTACCTCATCCGCCGAACCTATGCAAACGATCTCGCGCATATTGAAGTTTCTCTGACGGCGAAGCGGCTCGTAGAACTTCTCCTGACGGAAGCAATGAGCGCGGGTCGTGAGGTACTTCGATTCAGGAAGATTCATTCCCTGATGGTAAATGTAAAAGTGGTAACAAGCGGCAGGTGTTAGGCACTCGCAGATCGGACCAATCTCAGTGAGATTTATCTCGCCCTTGGCATTGATGTGTTCGCCATTGGCAAACTTATGGAGATTTTCATCATCCATTTTGAGTGAAACGGGAAAGTGAATGAGCTGCGGGAAGGATTTAAAGTAATCAAGCTTCTTTAATTCTTTGGCCGATATAAAAACGGGGAAATGAAATTCCTCGGCGCCGGACATGGTTGCAAGACCCAAAAAGAGTTTTTCTATGCTCTGGAAAAGCCTCATGGATGCACCGCCAGTGACAGCGAACCCACCTTCGTTCCAGTTGTATCCTTCAGGAATGGTGACTTTCATCCTAGGCCTTTAAAAATGCATTATAGATGGTTTCAATGTTATTGAACGCACCTGGCTTCATGTTTTTCATGTTGAGGCGTGAGCCCTTGAGCTTCTCGAGGAAAAGAATCAGCTCCATCACCTGCATCGAAGAGATGATTCTCGTTTCAATGAGGGGAGTGTTCACCGTGAGCTCTTCCGGTTTCACTTTCGTGGAAACTTTCAGCACCCACTTGAGCAATTCTTCTTTGTATTCCTGTTCCGTTTTCATATAGCAAACTCCGCGGAAACAATTCCGCATTTTTTCATGTAGCTGATAAGGTTTTCGGAAACCGTTCTTCTGAAGTTCTGGGCACTTTCTGAGATGAAGACCTTCTCTGAAAGGTCATAGGCCTCAGAGAGGCCCGCATCGGCGTAGACATCCGGGTTGTAATACTCGCGCCAGGTGGAAACGAGGTATTGCTTGATGTAGTTTTCGAGTTGCGACTTGTACTCAACTCCCCATGAAGCGGAATATTGATCCCACACTTCCTTCAGGTGCTGGCGACCGAAGGCGAGGTGCCTCGATTCATCCACGTGGTGATAGTAATTGATCTTCCGCGCGGTCTCGACGAGTCTTTCGTCTGAGCCCATCTTCACGTTAAAGTAATCGGCGATTTCTTCAAAGATAAAAACTTTCAGAAAGAATAAAAATTCTTCTTCGCCATCGAGATACTCGCGCTCAAAATTAAACTTCCGGTCCTGGTAGACTTTCCCGGCGTACTTCATGCAGAAGGTCCCGAAGAAGGTCATGTGCTTATTTTCTTCATCCAGGAAGTGATGGATGTAGCGGCTGTGTTCCGACGGACGGGATTCATCGTAGAGGCGCTTGGCCAGACCTTCAATCAGTGCTTTCTCGCCATTGATGTTGAGCGAATAGAAATTCACCGCTTCGTAAAACGAAAGGAGTTTCTTCTTTTCCTCAGTGAGCTTTTCCCACTCCGGCTGGCCAAAAAGCGTCATGAGTTCCGGAGCAGTGAACCAGTTGTTCTTCTCAAGTGTTGCCGGCATCGGCACTGCTTCGAGTGCCGAGTAGTGAAGCCTCACTGACGCCTCAGAAAGTTTCTCCGCGAGTTTCTGCGATTGAAGCACCGTCGTGCTCATACCGCCTCCAGAAGAACTGCCTGCCAGTTAAGGCCAAAGCCCGCCATGAGGCATAGGATTTTATCGCCGGATTTGATCTTTCCGGTTTTGATGAGGTCACAGATGTTCACGACATTATCCGAAGAAATGATGTGGCCTACGTCTTTAATCGATTCAAAGAAAACCTTTGAGCGCTCGATCCCGAAGAGCTGGCAGAGAACGTCCCACGCATTCACATTCGTATTTTGTGGAATCACCCAGTTGAGATCCGCGAACGTGAGGCCCGCTTTTTCCATGATCTCGGTGAGACACCGGTGAGTGTAACTGAAATAACAACCGACGGTTTCATTGTCTGTTGCCTGAGCAAGCGCGCCGTTGGTGATGGCGTGAGTGGCGAGGATCTTAAAGCCTTCGCGTTTTTTTGAGACGATACAGCAAGCAGCTCCATCAGAAATCAAGTTGTACGCCTGCTCGTAGATCGCACCTTCCGGAAAACGATCGGCAGTCACGCAAAGAATCTGTTCCTGGTCTGATTCTGATTGAAGGAGAGCTTTCGCCAGACGAAGAGAACCGAGCATCGAAGTACACGCCTGCTGGTTGAGTCCAATCACGGCCGCGTTCTCGAGCCCATAGTCGGCCTGAAGATGCGAGCCCGGGTAATCCATGAGGTGTTTCACGTCTCTGGTTTTTTCAAACTCACTCTGCGCTCCGATGTTTCCGTTCATCGTGAGGCAAGTGGCATAGATAATCGACGTCGTCGGAGCAAGATGTTCTTTAATCTGGTCGACCGCGCCTCTGGCAAGATCATAAGGGCCTTCGTTTTTCATCGCCATTCTGTGCTTAGAAAATCCCGCGTCCTTGAAGTCAGACACATTGGCGAGGAGTCTTCCCGCGCGGTGAGTGTCTTCGAGCGTGATCGTCTCGGATCCAAGCTTGTAGGCAAAATGGTTAACGAAAATATCCATAACTAGATCTTAGGGAAGAAGCGCCCGGTTCCTTTCATGTAGTCGATGTATTCCTGGCCGTACTGTGAGGCAGAGAGCTTCTTCTCTTCCTTGGCGGCTGTGCTGTTCAGAATCGCGATCCCGTAAAGAAGCGCGATGATCGTGAGAACGTTCGGAGCTGCGATCACGGAGCCAATGAGAGCGGTGATGAAGCTCGTGTAAAACGGATGACGAATCATTTTGTAGGCGCCCCAGGTGACAATTTGCTTGGGCGCATCGTTTTCCTGATGCCAGAGCGCGAGCGGGATTCGGTGAGTTCCGACGGTGTAGGAAATCAGGCAGAAAGAAGCGATACAGATGATGGTGCCGATGGCCTCCTGAACTTCCGAAGTAGGGAAGATCATTCCGGCAGGCAAAAGCCCCTTGGCATGAAGAACGACGGCGAACGGCGAGAGTCCAAGCGGGAATCCCGTCATCCACCACATGAGATTGAATTTTCCGTCGCCGCGGAAGAAGATCCTCGGAAGAATCGTGATGTACACAAACACCAGGATGTCGAGGGTCAGGAAGGCGATACTCATGCGAAAACTCCTTCTTCAATCATTCGCTTAATCAGCATTCTTTTATTTTTCCGTGTATTGGTCTTCGGGAGCTCCTGATACGACAGGTAGATCTTCGAAGGTCTTTTGTACGCGGCCACTTTCTCAGAGTGCTTTCTGATTTCTTTTTCCACCAGCTCGCGGATCGTGAGCTCATCTGATTTTTTCACGAGCTCTTCGGAAGGCACGACAACCGCGCAAACTGCTTCCGTGTTTTTCAGCGGACCAGTTTTCTCCTGAGCACCCACAATAATAATTTCTTTTATGTTAGCAGAAATCTGCATGATCGATTCAACTTCATCCGGGAAAACTTTCTTTCCGTTCCCGAGTACGATGAGTTCCTTAAGACGCCCGGTGATAAAAAGATTTCCTTTCTTATCCAGATGACCGATGTCGCCCGAGCGAAACCATCCTTCCGGGGTAATGGCCTGAGCAGTGAGATCAGGCATTTTATAATAGCCCTTCATGATGTGCGGGCCGCGCAGAAGGATCTCGCCATTTTCCGGATCAATTTTCATTTCCGTGCCGGGAAGAGTGCGGCCCTGAGTGCCGAGAGTTCTGTCGACTGTATAGTTGATCGTGCACACCGGGGCAGTTTCCGTGAGTCCATAGCCCTGGCAAACGGTAAAGCCCATGAGTGTGAAAAACTGCTGAGTGGAATATTCAAGAGCAGCGCCACCACTCACGAATCTTTGAATACCACCAAACTTTGAAACCACCGGAGCAAAGATTTTTCTTCTCACCGCTTTGAATGGCAAAAGGCGCGCGAGCGCGAAGGCGACCGTAAAATAGATCTTTTTCGCGTGACTCTTGTTAATTTCCCGGAGAAGCGCACTGCGGATGGAGCGAAGGAAAAGCGGAACCACAATCATGTCGGTATAGTTGAAGGCCTTGAGGCGATCCATGATTTCATGGGGGAGAAGGGTATTGGCAAACACGACATGCGCGCCGATATAAAGCTGGATGATGATGCCACCCGTGAACTCGAGCATATGGTTCTGTGGAAGGATTGAAAGCTGAACCGGGTTTTTACTGGGAGTGACTGCCTTGATCACGCCATGGCCATTGAAAAAAATGCTTTCCAGAGTGAGCATCACTCCCTTCGGAGTACTGGTCGTGCCGGAAGTATAAACGAGAACCGCGAGATCTTCTTGGGAAAGACCTTTCATTGATTTTACTTTCTCTTTCATCACATCAACTGAATCAGAAAGAGGTTTCACTTCATCGATAAAAATCACCGGAAGTTTTTCGGTGAGAACTTCCTGAAGCTTTGCGGTTGAGGCACGCGCAGTGTGGCCGGTGATAATGGCCTTGGTATCAGAGTGAAGAATGATACTTTTCATTTCTTCCGACGATAATTTCGAATCAAGAAGGAGAGTCGTGTGTCCCACGAGTCCTGAAGCAAAAAAAGAGGCCGCATACTCAGGCCCTGAATCAAGAATGATCGCGATTTTATCTTCTGGTTTGAGACCCAGTTTTTTGACTTCGAGAGCAGCAGATAGTGTGAGTGCACCGAGTTCGCGATAGCTCGTGTGAAACCACTCTTTACGGAAAATACTATAGGCCCGCTTCTCCCCGAAACTCAGGAAATGCAGAACATAATCTTTGAGATTCATGTCTTTGAGGTCCATAGAACACCTTTTCAATACCTTTAAGGTGATCTTATCTGCATTTAATGTCGGGAGAGTTGCGAAGGTAGGAATTACGAGGGCGTGTCTAATTTCTCTACAGGGATAAACACTTAGAATTTCAGTATAAGCTTGGGAGTGAAGATCGATTGGATCTTTAAATTCCGCAGGGACTCACCTTCAAGCACCACAATACCCGCTTTCGGAGGTGCCACGATGGGAAGAGTCTTCCCGGTCACGAGAAGCCCGAGGAGTTCGGAAAACTGCGGCTCGTGTCCCACAAAAGTATAAGTGCCGTCTTCAAGACGACGGATAAGTTTTATCACTTCAAGAGGGTCATTGAATTTATCAAGGGCAGTGGTCATCTCAAACTGACTGCGCGGAAATTTTCTCTGTAAAATTTCTGCGGTCTGAACCGCGCGCGGATAGGAGCTGGTGAAAATGCACTTGTTACCTTTCCATAAAAAAGCACAGGCCTTCACCATTTCTCTGGCGTGAACGATGCCGTTTTTCACGAGCTCGCGACGATAGTCATAAAGCTCAGTGTCTCCCGGATGTTTTTTCTGCGCTTCCGCGTGCCGGAAAAAAATCAGTTTCATGTTTTCATGTTAGGAGACTCAGTACTTCGAGGCAAGGTACGCGCCGATCTTGGCGGTCTGAGTAGTGGTAAGTCCCTGGGCACCTGAGAGGAGCCAGACTTCGGCGATCTCGCCGTCAAAACTATCTCCGAGAAGGGCGGTCATGCTCTGAGGTGTCGAATAGCGGATCATGATGACTTTGGTTGTGGTGCTGTCGTAACAAGAAGTACAACTTGCAACTGAAGCTCCGAAGGCAGCACCATCAATCGCGTACCGGGCATTGGCGCCGCCGAAATCCATGTCGGTTCCATTGACGAGAACGAGACCCTTCGAGGCATCTGCCACAAGTTTGGTATTGGAAGGTGCGCTTCTTGCTCTGAAGGCAATCGCGATCGTTTTCACGGTGAGTGTTCCCATGAGTAACGAGGACACTCCGTCAAAACTTGCGGAAGGCCTGTTACTCATGTTCACGTCAGCGGAAATTTTTGTGACCGTCCCTGCGTTGGAAGAAGCATTATTTCCTGCCGGAGAAAGATCCGTGAGTGAGTTAATCGCAGCACCATTGGCGGCACCGGAAGTCGAGACATCGAGCCAGGAAAGAACTTCAGAATAGATCACCTTGATCCCCGAAATATTTCCCGCAGTGAAAGTCAAAGTCGCATTGTGATTGTAAGTGTCCCGCAAAGTGGCACCATTTAAGGCGAGGGACGTTCCACTATACGCAATCCCGTCAGCATCAAAGTGGTTTGCGTTCAAGGCCGCAGTCGTGAATACCAGGGCAGTTGTGCCCGAGCCCGAAGCATACGAAGCACTTAAAGTGACTCCGCCGATGTCGAGAGCAAGTGTGGGTGTACCACCCGCAACCGTGGTGTTCTCATCAAAGTTCACGGTGAAGGAAAGTGTGTCGCCGGAAATTTTCACACCATTTCCGGGAGGAGTAATGGACGTGATCTTCGGTCCCTGCGAATCCACGAAGGCAGTACCGTAAGAGTAAGTGGAGATTGTGAGCGTCGCCGGATTTCCTCCGACGTCAGTGATGGTTCCTGAGTTCAGGATGTGCGAAGTCACCTGCACGCCATCTTTGTCGTTGAGATTTGTTTCGACGGTGTAGCGGTAAATAACGTTGGCAGTTCCGGAACCCGAGAGGTAAGTCGCGTATTTGGTGACGCCTCCGATATCGAGCACGAGTTCAGGACTGCCGGTGATGGTCGCGGCTTCTGAATACGTCACCGTGAAATCAAGATTGGTGGCCTCAATATAAGTCCCGCTCGCGGGACCAGTGATGTTTGTTACGGTCGGGCCCACGCCATCGATTTTAATTCCCGAAGTGTTCTGCGCGGGAATGGAATTGGTGAGTGAGTTTCCGACCGAAGAATCCACAATCGTCGCTCCACCAAGAGTGAACGCAGTCGCGACCGCAATACCCGTTGTATCGAGATCATTGGAATCGACAGTCATGCGGAAAAGAAGAGACGAAGTTCCGGAACCACTCACGTAGGAGAGTGACTCCGGGCCTCCGGCATCAAGGGTCATCGCCCATGTCGGAGTTCCCGACACAGTGACCGGCTCTGAGAACACGACGGTGAAGTCGACGTTCTGTCCGCCGTATGTAGTTCCGTTTGAAGGAAGTGTCACCGACGATACCGTCGGGACCTTACCATCAATATCGACACCAGTGGTGTCGGTTGCAGGGATCGTTCTGTCATTGATGTCATTCAGGGCGACGTCCTGAATCGTTCCTCCGGTAAGAGTTGTTCCTACCGTAAGAGTCGCCGCCTGATTGAGAGTGTGGTCAGTTGTTTGCACCTGATAGCGATAGCGCTTCACCGTGGGCGTTACGCTTGAGAAATAGCTGGCGGTTCTCGCCGTGGCGCCTACCGTGAGAGAAATGGTTGACCCTGTCACAGTCACGGATTCACTGAAAGTGAGATCGATATACACAAACTGATTCAGGCGATAGTCGGGGTGGTTCGTTGCCACCGCCCCATTGATCACCGAAGCCGTGATGGTCGGTTGAACTCCGTCAAACCGGAAGCCAGGGTTGATCGTGAAAGTGAAATCCAGATCCGCGTTTGTTCCCTGCGCGTTCTGAATAGTCGCGCCATTCAACACCAGCGGAGTCGTGAAGTTCACGCCATCAGTATCCAGATCAGTGTTTTGAATCGTGTAGTTGAAAATGAGATTCGAAGTCCCTGAGCCGCTGAGATAAGTGAAGTCACGTGAGGTGGCCCCGACGACGGAACTCAAAAGTGGCGTTCCTCCCGATACTGTAACTGCTTCCGTAAAACCGACGACGACCTGAACAGTGTCGCCGAGCTTGTAGTATCCCGAGGCAGGAAGTGGTGACGGCAGAGTGATGGAAGTGATCGCAGGAACCGGGGCATAGACTTTCACGGTCGCGTAGTGGAAGAGCGACAAGATATCTGTCTCGTTGTTCACGAGACAAAAAGCGCCGGAGCAAATCGATCCTTCGTTGATCAGAGGACCCGCGATGTCGACACCGTCGTTATCGATGTCACCGACCACAACTGTGTAGCGGAAAATGAATTGAGTCGTGCCGCTACCGGAGAGATAGGTGGCCTGCTTGGTGGCATCGGTTCCGATCTTGATGTTGAAGTACGGAGTGGTTCCACTCACAGTCACCGCACGATCGAAGTTCAATGTGAAATCGAGATTTCCGCCCGGAGCATAGGTCCCCGCGGCGGGCGAAACGATACCGCTGATCAACGGGTAGCGACCACGCACCTGAGTGGTATTGGCGATAGGTGAAGAAAGAAATGCGGAGAAATCGAGGGGAGCTGCGTGGCCCGCGAGATCCTTGATTGTCCCGCCGTTCAACTGAATGGAAGTGGTCAGCGGCATACCGCCGGCAGTTTCGTTGCAATCATTTTCTACCGAGTAAGTGAAGCGCAGAGTGGTCGTGCCACTGCCGGAAGCGTACTTCGCTTGTCTTGTCTGAGCACCTGCTACGGTACACTCATCGAACGTGAGATTGATTGAAGGAACTCCGGTGACCGTCACCG
>JBJMLZ010000005.1:0-15969 GCA_045805035.1 Bacteriovoracaceae bacterium | reverse complement strand
TGAACATCGATTCACAGGTCAGCGGTTCTCTTGCCGGCGAAGGCCCTTCCAAAGACTATATCCTGAATCTCAAAACGAAACTGTTCGACACACATTCCTCGAATTACAAATTCGATGATTCAGACCTGGAGATGACCGTTCATCCGGATTATCTCAAGGGGCGCTTCAATTTCCTCGGCGATTCTTTGACCAGCAACTATGACGTGAGTCGCTCGTTAAAGGGTTCTTCGCGTCTCAATATGCGGGTAAACCTTCCCGACATTAAGCCAGTTCTTGTTGCTCTCCTGGGTGAACATCTCGAAAGTGAGGGCCTCCGCGGAAAAATGCATTTTGATCTCAGCACGCATTTCACGGGTTTCTTTAACAACATGAATCTGTCCGCGCAGATGAGAGAGCTGACGTTCTTCCATCCTGAGTTCAGGTTCGAGCACACCTCCGACTCACCCGAGTTCATCATCAGAAATAACCTCATAGAAAAATGGGATCTTGAAATTCGCCAGCCGGATGTTTCCTTCACGTCAAAAGGGTCCGGTGAATTCGGAAAAGCGGTCAACCTCTCTCAGGAAGTAGAAATCAATTCCAAGCTCCTCGAGATCCTCATCGCGCCCCTTCTTTCTGCAGAAGGAACGTTGAAAGCGAAGGCCCACATCACGAGTAAAGGTGATAACTACAACGTTGCACTTTCCTCATCGACCGAAAAATTAAATCTCTCGCTCGAAGGAATTCCATTCCCGCTGAACGATGTGAGATACGATGTACAACTTTATGACAAGCGCCTGATGATCAAGGAATTGAGAAGTGCGCTGGATAATGGCTACGTCTCATTTAAGGGCGATGTGTTCTTTGATAACAAAGAACCCGACGTGAACATTAAGTACATTCTTGATCGCGCGGAAATTCCGGTCTTTGGTAAGTCGACGATCAATCTTTCCGGTGAAGGTATTATTCTCGGTAACCGCCGCCCTTATGACGTGGGCGGAGAGATTACGGTCAATCGCGCGCTGGTCGTGAATGAGCTTTCTGATTTCAGTTCCAAGACTGGAGGCCTCGGTGACGTCCGCTATCTTCCGAAAAACCAGGAGTCGGCCCTCGGGCAATTGTTCCGTCTGAATCTCAATGTGAAAGCTGACAACAACATCCGCGTTTCTAACTCACTCATGGATGTTGCCTTGAGGGGTGAGAGCCGGATTTTCGGAAGTCCAACCCGTCCTCGTGGTGAAGGACGCCTCTATGCATCTCCCAATGCTTCGCGGGTTTATTTCAAGAACAACGAATACCGTATCAACTCTGCGGAAATTTCTTTCACTCCAAAGAAAGATCTGACGAATCCGGATTTTGATATTGAGGCGATGACCGTCATCTCAAACTATAAGGTGATGGCAAAGGCCTACGGTGATCTTGAACGCTTCAACTTCGATCTCAGCAGTGATCCGCCTCTTACGCGAAACTCGATCTTGTCACTCATTGCCTTTGGATACACGGCCGATCTCCAGAACGCAATCGCCGCTAAAGACCAGCAAAGTCTCACTCAGATCGGGATGGGTTCGTTTGTCTTTGACCGTTTCAAAATCAGCGACATTCTCAGTAAGCAGTTCGGCCTTCAGATCAATCTCGGTACCGTGTTCGAGCAATCCGGCACGGACTCGCTTCTCACCGGTCGCTCACAGGGACAGAACCTCGACGGTACAACCACTTTGGGAAGAACCAAATCAGCGACAAAAATCGAACTCAAGAAACGCCTGAACGAGGCAACGAGTATCTCCGTTTCTTCCACGATGGGCGGAAGTATTGGCCAGCGGCAGTCGATGAACCTCACCTATGGTGTGAATAAAAACGTTCAACTCCAGGGTGTGTATGAACTCCGGACGAACGCCGAAGGCGAAGAAGACATCATCGATACTTCGGCGGGTGGCGACGTCAAATTCAGGTGGACCTTCAAATGAAATGGTTCATCCTCTTCTTCCTCTTCTTCACCAGGGCCTATGCCGCGAACTTCGTGGTCTCTGAAGTCGTGGTGAATTGCCCTTCATCAGAAAGGTGCGAGGAAAGAAAAGTGCGTTTCCAGAATCTCGAGGGAGAATACCGAAGTCTGGTTCACCTGAAAGATACTTTGCGGATCATGGCCTCTGATGGCGGTTACCGTTGGTTTGCCTACGAAATTTTTGAAGTGCCAAAAGGACTCAAGATTGTCATCGACCTCGAACTGAAACCATTGATCAAGGAAGTGAACGTCGGTTTCACGGATCGCAACATCGAGGCGGATCCTTCTCAGTTAGTCACGATCAAGGAAGGCGAGGCGTTTGAGATTCAGAAGCTTCAGGAAAGCATGGAACTCATGCAAAAGCGCCTCGAGAGTTTGGGGTATCCGGATAATCGTTCTGAGTACCAGGTGAAAGAGGCCAAGGGTGAAGTGAGCATCAACATCGTTATCACTCTCGGAGAACCGCGAATCTTCAAGGGGATTACTTCCGATTCCAAATCAACTTTCGTGGCCCCGTATCTGGAAAGAAAGTTCATCAATCTTTATAACAAGCCATTCGACTTTAACCGCTTCAAGCTTCACCTCGACGATGCCCAGAAGGAACTTTTCTCCTTTGGCTATTATCTCATCAACCTCGAGTTCACTCCGGTAGTGAAAGGTCACCGGGTCACCCTCGAAATCAAAGTCACCAACGAAAGACCGTTCGCTTTCGACTTCCGGAACTTCAAGCAGGAGTCTCGCGACGTTCTTTATGCCATCGTCACGGATCTCTTCCGGAAATATAAGCGTCCACTCACAGACAGTGTGATTCGTCAGGCGCTGGAAGAGCATTATCGCAACAAAGCACTCCTGACTCCGCAGATTGAGATTTCCACTGAACGTTACAAAAACTCCTATCAGGAAGAAGTGACTCTTTATCGGATCGAAGTTCAGGAAGGAGAAAAGACCCGTCTCGTGAAAGTGAACTTCAACGGTTCCACTTTCTATTCTCCGGAGAAACTGAACAAGTGGTTTGACCGTGACGCCTTCGAGCTGGCCTCAGTTGGCTACTATGATGAAGAATATATCAACTATTTTGTCGATGATCTTCGCAAGCGCTATGTCGCCAATGGATTTGTGCAGATAAAAGTTCAGGGGCCATTCAAGACATTTGCGCCTGACAAATCCACCGCGGTCGTTGACTACAATATTATCGAGGGCCCTCGTGCTTTCGTCCGCTCCATCACAGTGGAAGGCGTGCCTCAACAGTTTGAACAAGTCGTGCTGAAAGAAATCGACAACAAAGTCGGTCAAGGCTTCAACCCGCTCGGGCTGGTGGAGGACATCAAGAAAGTTTCCACCTATCTCCAGGAGCACGGATACTTCTACGCCGAAGTCACAAATGCCAATGACGAGGACGCGGTTATCTACAATCGTTCCGGCACAGAAGTAGATATCAATCTCAAGTTCAATGCAGGGCCGGTTCTGAAGCTCAATCGCGTGATCATTCTTGGAAACAACAAAACCAGAAAGCGCGTGATCATGAAAAAGATTTTCCTCGAAGAAGGCGACCTCATCACTCCTTCGAAAGTGCGTGACATTGAATCCGCTCTCTCATCAACGGGCCTTTTCAACACCGTTCAGGTCGTTCCGATGAGGCACAAATCTAAAAACGCCGCGACTGATCTCATCGTCCGCTTGAGCGAGCGTGAGTATGGTCTCGTCGAATTCGCTCCTGGTTTCCGCAGTGATATTGGTCTTAAACTCACTGGCACCGTTTCGTATCTCAACATTGGGGGACGAAATATTTCTCTCACACTTCAGAGTCAGATTAACCGCCGTCTGAACTATCAGGCGTTCGATGATCGCCGTCAGTCAGAGGCGAAAAGTTTCATTGAGTATCTGAACCAGATTACGATGACGATGGGTGATCTCTTTGATTCAAGAGTTGATTACACCGCCGCACTTACTTTCCAGCGAAAACGCTTCTACAGCTTTGATGCCGATATTCAGCGCTTGAGTAACACTTTCACGAGATATCTCAATAAGCGCACTTCCACTTCACTTCGTCACCAGTTTGAAAAAATCTTCCAGTGGGATGCGACTAAGCCGAAAGATAACGGATCAAGAATCATCGGCGCCCTCACTCCTAGCTTAACTTACGATCTTCGAAACTCTCAGGTGAACCCGGTGAAAGGTGCGTTCTTCAACCTCTCGTGCGAATTTGCCAATCCGTATTTTGGTTCACAAAAAGGCACGGGCAGTACCGTGAACTACTACAAACTGATTTCGCGGAACCGTTTCTACATTCCGATGAAACACGGAACCGTCGCAATTTCGATGGTGGGTGGTGTTCAGGAAAACCTCTCCCAACAACAAGTTAAAGATTCCAGCGGGAATCCGGTTATTCTTCCCGACCAAACGGACGTAAATGGACAGCCGGTGAAGCAAACCGAGGGTAACATTCCGACCATCAAGGTCTTCCGTCTCACCGGTATGGATATCGTCCGCGGTTTCTCTGACCAGGAAATTAACCGCCTGAATGACGGCCGGGATATCTCGGATCTTACTGTCCAGAATGCTGCCTTCCTCGCCCTCTTTAAGCTCGAACCTCGCTTCTTTATCAATGATTCCTTCATGTCAGGGGTCTTTTTTGATGCAGGCCGCGTGATGGTTGATCGCTTCGATATGATGGATTTGCGAACTTCCGCCGGTCTCACTTTTAAGGTTCTTACCCCGGTCGGGACCCTCGACTTTGACTACGGATTTAAGCTCTTGAGGAAAGAGGATTCTAAGGGTAGATTAGAGGACCCCGGACGCTTCCATGTGTCGATCGGCTTCTTCTGATTCCACCGTAAAAGAAGAAGTCTGAAGACTTAACGCTGACCCTTAGCAAGTCGGCTTAGTGAGTTTTCTTGACGTAGGGCCGCATAGTCCATATAAGGGATAAAATTTTTTATTAATGGAAGGTTGATTATGATTACTCAAAAATCGTACACGATCACTAAAGCCGAAATGGCGAACAAGAAGTGGTACGTTGTTGATGCCACTGACATGGTGGTTGGTCGTCTCGCATCTGAAATTGCAAAAGTTCTCAAAGGTAAGCACAAGCCTACTTTCACTACTCACAACGACGCTGGCGATTTCGTTATCGTTATCAATGCTGAGAAAGTGAAGTTCACTGGTGCTAAGTGGGATACCAAAGTTTACAACTGGCACACTAACCACATCGGTGGAATCAAGGCCCGCACTGCTAAAGTACAACTCGAGAAGCACCCTGAAGCAATCGTTGAAGAAGCGGTTCGCGGTATGCTCGGGAAGAACACTCTTGGCCGTTCTCAGTTCACTAAGCTCAAAGTTTTCGTTGGTCCAACTCACACCCACGAAGCTCAGAAGCCTGAAGTGCTGAAGTTCAACATCTAATTTAAGGGAACGATATGTCTAAAGCAAAATCTTACGATCTTCACACTATCGGCCGCCGTAAATCGGCCGTTGCCCGTGTTTATGTTTCACGCGGCTCTGGGAAAATCTCAATCAACAAGCGCGATGTTGGAACTTACTTTCCAAAAGCAACTTCACGTTACATCGTTTACCAGCCACTGAATCTCATGAAAGTGACTGAGAGCTACGACTTCCACATCAACGTCAAAGGCGGCGGTGTGACTGGTCAAGCAGGCGCGATCCGTCTTGGTATCGCCCGCGCTCTTCTTAAACTCTCGCCGAATTCAAGAGCAGAGCTCAAGACAGCTGGCTTCCTTACTCGTGACCCAAGAAAGGTTGAGCGTAAGAAGTACGGTCGTTCTGGTGCACGTAAGAGATACCAGTTCTCTAAACGTTAATTCCAAGCACATTGTTTTTATCGGAAAGGGCACCTTCGGGTGCCCTTTTTGTTTATGTATTGTGCGTAGACCAAAAGATTTATTACTGGCATCTTAGTCCCAATGGAAAAGCACGATGTGGATTTCATCGAAATCCGAGGTGCACGTGTTCACAACCTCAAGAATGTGGACCTCGACATACCCCTTAGAAAGCTAGTTTGTTTTGCGGGTCCTTCAGGATCCGGTAAGACGTCACTTGCGTTTCATACGCTGCTCACGGAATCGAAACGACGTTTTGTGAACTCGTTTCCCAACTCGATGAAGTTTTTCACCGAGCGTCCGGCAGCAGTAGATGTCGATCGCATCTTCCCCGTATTACCAGTTTTCGGTCTCCCGCAGATTAACCCTGTGGTGGGCGCGCGTTCCGTTGTCTCAGATGTCATGAGACTTACGGATAGCCTTCAGAATCTCTGGTTCAGTTCTTCGAAAGAATTGTGTCCGGTGCATGAAACGGAACTCGTTATCACCCCGGTCGCCGAGCAAATCAAATCGCAGGTGAAAGCAGAGAGTGGGATTTTTTATGTGCTACTCACTCCGCCGGAGTTTCAGCGCGTGTTTGGTGAAGAATATCTTCCGCCGCGATCGTGGTCGAAAAAAACCGGCATGCATGAATTTGAATCGACGGATGAGCTGTGGGAAGTCACTCGCTTCAAGATGGAGAATCTCGGCCCCCTTGAAAAAAAATGGGAAGAGCTCAAGCTCGATAAGTTCCCCCTGAATTATCAGCTCTGGGGTGAGGGGATGAAGAAGCCGCAAACCTTGAGCTTTCATTTTCAGAAAGTTTGTCCCCATGGAGATTTTGTCTCTAAACCAGCGACGACCGTGAGTGCTTTCTCTCCTTATAGTGCGCTTGGGGCTTGCCCGCACTGTAATGGTTACGGCGCCAATCTCATTTACGATGAAAAGAAAATCGCTGATCGCGAACTCTCGATTGAAGAGGGCGCACTTCGCCTTCTGAACTTCGGTGCGTTCGCGGACTCCTATGAGGAGTTCCTGAAAATCTGTAAGAAGAAAAAATTCCCGACCGATGTACCGTTAAAAAAACTTCCGAAAGAATTTTTCCAGATTCTGGAGAAAGGTCAGGGGGAGTATCCCGGATATGATGAGCTGAAGGGATATCTGGCGAGCAAAAAGTACAAGGCGAGCGTGAGGATCTTTATCCGTGGCCTTCAGAAAGAAGAACCATGTCTCATGTGCCATCAGTCGCGCCTCAATCCGGATGTTGAACATTACTTCGTGAATTTTGCCGGGAAAAACTACGGTCTTCCCGAAATCATGAGCATGACGGTGGAAGAGGCCCTTCCACTTTTTCGCGCAAAGCTCATGAACGTGCGCGATTCACATGAAAAGAAAATTTTTGAAGATATCCACGAAAAGCTTCAGATGGCGACAGAGATGGGACTCAATCACCTGGCGCTATTAAGAAAAGCGAAGACGCTTTCTGCGGGAGAGTACCAACGACTTCTACTCATTAATTATCTTTCGTTCAAGGGAACCGACTCATTGTTTGTGCTGGATGAACCAAGCGTAGGCCTTGCTCAGCATGAGCTTGCGCGTTTGCTGGATGGCCTCCGGCAAATCATTGCCCAGGGAAATACAGTTATTCTCATTGATCACTCGGAGTTCATTCAGAAAGAATCGGATCACCTGATCGTCATGGGGCCCGCTTCCGGAAAGAGTGGCGGTGAAATTCTTTATCAGGGTCACCCACGCTCGTGGTTTACGAAAAAAGAAGAAGTACGCTGGGAACCAAGAAAAGCTTCTACGCTTTATCCGAACTTTATTGAAGTCTCGGGAGCACAAATTTACGGGAAGAGCTGGCCCGATTTTAAAGTTCCGTTGAATCAGATGACGTGGGTTTCCGGAAGATCCGGAACCGGGAAAACATCAGCTCTCATTAAAGTCATGGCAAACACTCTCTATAAGGAAGTTCATGGCGAGTGGTTTGATGATGATGAGTTCGCCGTGAAATCGGTGAAGAATCCACTGGATTTTGAAGACGTGATTGTTATCTCTTCTGATCTCAATCGCTTCACTTCGCGCTCATCAGTGGGAACGATCACCGAGCTTGCGACTACGATCAGAAAACATTTTTTGAAATTGCCGGTGGCAAAAAGTATGAACCTGAAAGAGGGACATCTCTCTTCGAATTCTGAACTGGGCATGTGCCCGCGCTGTGAAGGGAAAGGCTCGATCACGATTGAGATGCAATATCTCGAAGACATCGTGCTTGAATGTGAAGACTGCAAGGGCCTCAAGATCAAACCTTTGTACGCGAATATTTCTGACGGCAAGATGACGGTGGCGGAAGCCTACAATCTTCCTTTGTCACAAGTCCTCGAACGCATCGAACTCACGCCGAAGTTCAGACGCGTTTGGGATTATCTGAAAATTTTAAATCTCGATTATCTTTCCCTCGATCGCGCACTCAATTCGCTCTCGGGTGGGGAAAAGCAGAGAATTTATTTGCTCTCAAAACTTTTGAAGCAAGTTCAAAATTCACTCATTGTTTTTGAGAACATTTCCTTTGGCCTTTCTGAGCGTGAACTCAAAATGCTGGGGACATTTCTCCAGGACATGGTTCAGTTGAAAAACACCGTAGTGGTCATCGATTCATCCAGTTGTTTCGGTCACTTGGCTTCATGGAAAATGGACTTTGAACCCCACAACATCACTCTCTATCCCATAAAGCCAGAGTAAAACATTCAAGTTTTTAACCTCTTTAGCCGACCAGTTTAGTCAGCTAGAGAGGTTCATTTGGCGTATCTCATTGCCCTGTTATTTGTTCTTCCCGTGATGGCGACAACCTTCCAGGTTCAGAAAGTCGACCAGCAACTTCGACACTCGGACGGTGTGTTTATTGGACACTACCTGAAGAAGCGATACGTGCAGCTGGAAGACGGTAGCATTGCTACTCAGATGGCCTTCAAGATGAAAAAAGAATTCGGCCTGCAATCTGATCTTCTGGGAATGGACGAAGTTCTCATCCATTATCCGGGAGGAAAATGGAAAGATAAGGTCGTTCAGGTTTCAGGTCTTCCGGAATTTATTCCCGGAGAACCAGTGGTGATTTTTACCAAGAGTGTGAATAACCGTTACTGGGGTTTGAACCTGGGCATGGGCTCTTACAAAGTCATCCGTTACGGAGACGACCCAATGATGGTGAATTCGATTTTTCCCAACAACCCGGACATGGGGCAGATTCGCCTCGATGAATTTGAAAAAATCGTCCGTCAGATCAAGGGTGGCTCGCTCAAGGTCGTGACAGTTCAACAATATCCGATTGAAAGAGACGAGGATGTCCGTCGTCCTGCCTCAGCGCCTGAGGGAAAAAACCGTACCATTGCGGGCGGTTCTGAAGAGAGCGAAAATAAGACAGCGGAAAACCCAATCCATCCGATGTGGTTGCTTGCCTTCCTCGCCGTACTTGGATCGTGTTTCCGTCTGGCACGTCAGCGCCACTAAGTTGATCGTCCGCACTTCAATGGAATGGAATGCGTTTATTTTTTCTCTGCCTGCTATTTTCATTCAGCGCTTTTGCGTATCAGTCTTCACTGAACTCAAGTGGTAAAGGTTTAACCTGGCCCTCATCGACAGTACCCTTTGCAATCAACACCAATACTTCAGACATGAGCTCAGCAAGTGCGAACACGATCATCCAGCAGGGGATCAGTGAGTGGAACGCGCAATCCAACACCAAGATCGTTCTCCAGAACGGTGCCGTGAGTGACGTGAGTTTTAAATCGGATTTTTCCATCTACGGGCCCGGTGTGATTGGAGTGACGGAACTCAGCTACACCTCTGGTGGCTCGATTTCGCAGGCGAAAGTTTATTTGAATGATGATTATCTCTTCAGGACCACTCCCGGTTTCTATTCGACCGGCGAAGTTTATCTGGGAGATGTAGTCACCCATGAATTAGGTCATCTCTTCGGTCTTTCTCACTCGGAAATTCTCGAATCTACCATGTTCTACACTGCCTTTCCGGGCCAGAACTCACTCTCACCAGATGACATCGCAGGCATCAGAGGGAAGTACGGCCCATCCGGCGGCTCCATTATCGGAAAAGTGAAAGGCGGAAATGATATCGGCATTCTCGGCGTTCATGTCGTCGCCTTCTCCCGGACCACAGGAAGCGCAGTCAGCGGGATCAGTGACGAGAATGGAAATTTTACGATTAAGGGCCTTGATCTCAATGATACCTATTATCTCTACACGACTTCGTTAAAAAATCTTTCGTCACTTCCATCGAAGTTTGCCAATGTTCACAACGATTATTGTCCTGCTGATTACGTTGGTGGTTTTTTCAATGCGTGCGGTAGAGACAACGATGGTCTTCCACAACCAATCACTCTCACGGGTGCCGTGTCTTCGGTGAATGTCGGTGACGTCACAATCAATTGCAGCCTCAAGACCAATGAAAACTACAGCGTGGAAAAACTGCAGACGACTTTTGATCCGGTCACCATTTTTGATTATGCAGCCGAGCGAAGACCCGAGAAAGCTTTCGTAGGTTATTTTGTCTCGAGGAATTCGACTGCCTGGTCGGCGTATGACAAACTCGCGCTCGATCTTTCCGGCTACACCGATGCAGCGTTAGGACAGAAGTATTTACGACTCAATCTCATTGCCCGTCAGTTGGGAAATCTTCTTCAGTACGAGATGATCGTGAAGAGAAATGGAGCGCAGGTCGGCCCAACTTACGCTTTCGATACCAGTGGCATCACCATCAACACAGATCTCTCTGCCCGTGCGGATCTCTCATTTGATCCGACTCAGAATCATTTTGAAATCTGGATCCGGTCAAAGAAACTTTCTTCGGTGGATGCGCTGATGACTTTTCCCGAGGTCGATCAGTTTGTGTCCAACCAGTATCTTCCTTATCTTCTGACCTCCGGTCTCGAAGACGGAAGCGGCGCCATTCTGGATACTGCAGTAATCTTGTCGGATAATTCTTCGTGTCTGGATGCCCCTTTTGCTTACGCCACTTCGCCGGCGCGAAGTCTTGCCAGTGAAAATGACAGTTCCAAGTCTCAAGAGAGTCAGGGACCCGTCAGTTGTGGCACAACTTCCGGCAGCGGACCGCAGGGACCAGGAGGCAATGGCCCTCTTCTTATGACTTTCGGTTTTATTCTTGCTGCTCTTCTCGCTTCTGCGAGGAAAACGGCGAAGAACTTTTTGTCTTAGCCTTTCCCTTTTACTAAAATATCAACAAGTCACATTCAGGGAGAGTGCTCATGAAGTTAAGCATCATCATTTCCTTTTTTCTTGTCGCAGGATCAGTGCTCGCCCAGAATCTCATGGAAGAACGTATCTGGAAGTTGAGCTCGCGGAAAAAATCCATCTTTCTAGATTCCGGCGTCTTTCATCTCAATACGGGTGTTCAGGGAGCACAAGTCACGGGAGTAAGAAGTTCGGCGGTGGCAGGAAGAGGTTACGAAAGAGTCGTTATCGATTTCAATACGCCAAACGTACCGAGACTGTATGGTCACATCTCTTCACAAACTCAGAAGCTCTCAATTGATCTCTTCGACACCACGGTTGCGACTGCCCAGCCGCAGCTGAAAAATTCGAAATACGTTAAGAACATTGATTTCATCAACGTCGATGGCAAGAGTCTCACTATGGATATTGCACTGAAATCCAAGGCGAGCTTTGATGTCTTTTATCTCCCGGATCCGGGAAGACTCGTCATCGACATCCGCTGATCTCAAAAGAAAGGAACAACCATCATGGCAATTAAAGATAAAACGGCGAAGGCCAATCAGGACTCTCATTCGGTAGCGGAACTTCCTAATGAAGTCGTCATCATTCCTATCGTGAACAGTCCGATCTTCCCGGGAATGATCGCTCCGATCATTCTTTCCGAAGACAAGTACACACCTGAACTCGATTCTTATCTCACTAAGCACAACTACGTGGCGTTGAATCTCGTGAAGTTCAAAGACTTCGGCGAAGGCGCGGAAGTTCTCCAGGAGATGGATGAAGAGCAAGTGAGCTTTGAGGATGAAGAAGAGGCCCCTGCTCATCGCGCGGGCGGAGTTACTGACGTCACGAAAGGCATCACTCCCAAAGATATTTATAAAGTCGGCGTTCTCTGTAAGGTCATCAAGAAACTGAAACTCCCTGATGGATCTGTAAACCTTCTGGTTCACGGCATGAGAAGATACCGCGCAGTTGAGTACATCGCGGATGCTCCACTTCTCGTTGCACGCACGGAAGTCTTCAATGACATTCATGAACCGGATGAAGAGCTTGATGCTTACACCCGTTCGGTGATTAACCAGGTAAAAAAACTTTCCGAGATCAACCCTTACTTCAACGAAGAGATGAAGCTTGCGATGTTGAACTCTCCATCACCGGGATCGCTCGCCGATCTCGTGGCGTTCGCGCTTTCTCTTGACGTTCCTGAAGCACAGGACTTCCTCGAGACACTCGTGGTGAAGAAGCGGTTTGCGAAACTCCTCGTGTATCTCAAGCGTGAAAAAGACGTCGCCGATATCCAAAAGAAGATCACGGATGAAGTGAACGATAAGGTGAACAAGTATCAGCGTGAATACTTCCTTCGCGAGCAGCTCAAAGTCATTCGTAATGAACTTGGCCTCGATGAAGACGATAAGGCTAAAGACGTTAAGAAAATTAAAGAGGGCATTGAAGAAGGAAATCTTCCGGAAGAAGCGAAGAAAGCTGCGATGGAAGAGCTTGAGCGTCTCGAGAGCATTCCCGATTCTTCACCTGAATACAACGTCACTCGTACGTATCTCAACTGGATGGTTCAGCTTCCTTGGAACAAGATGACGCCGGATAAGGTGAACATCGAAGCCGCGAAAAAAATTCTCGATAAAGATCACTATGGACTTGAGAAACCGAAAGAGAGAATCATGGAGTTCCTCGCGGTAAGAAAGCTCAAGCCTGAATACGACGGCACTATTCTTTGTCTCGCCGGTCCTCCGGGCGTAGGTAAGACTTCACTTGGCCACTCGATCGCAAAAGCACTTGGAAGAGAATTTTATCGTTTCTCTCTCGGGGGCATGCGTGATGAAGCCGAGATCAAAGGTCACCGCAGAACTTACGTCGGAGCGATGCCCGGAAAAATCATCCAGGCCCTGAAGCGCGTGGGAGTGAACAATCCGGTCATCATGCTTGATGAAGTCGACAAGATCGGGAAATCTTTCCAGGGCGATCCGGCTTCCGCACTTCTTGAAGTTCTCGATCCGGAACAAAACAAAACGTTCATCGATAACTATCTCGATACACCGTTTGATCTCTCAAAAGTTCTCTTCATTGCGACCGCGAACTACATCGGAGAAATTCCTGAGGCGCTGCTGGATCGTATGGAATTGATCGAACTCTCGGGATACACGATCGAGGAAAAACTTTCGATCGCTCAGAAATGGGTGATTCCAAAGCAGCTCAAGAAACACGGTCTCACTTCGAAAGAATTCACACTCAGCGCGGTCGTATTGAAGGCCCTCGTTTCCGATTACGCCCGTGAACCTGGTGTGCGCGTGATGGAACAATTGGTAGCGAAACTCTGTCGTCGTGCTGCCCTTGAAAAAGTATCCAATAAGCGCGCGAAGAAGTTCTCACCGAGTGTCGCTGAACTTGAAAAATTCCTCGGGCCGAAACGCTTCGAAACCGACAAGGCACAGAAACCTCTTCAACCCGGAATCGTTACTGGTCTTGCCTGGACTTCTTTTGGTGGAGACATTCTTTTCATTGAAACGATTCCTCTCAAAGGTCGCGGATTCAAGCTCACCGGACAACTCGGTGACGTGATGGGAGAGTCGGCGAATCTTGCTTACAGTTATGTGAAGAGTCTCCTCCAGACTCAGATTGAAGAAGAAAAGGCCAAAGAACAGAAGAAAGCTCCGAAGAAAAAAGTTTCAAAGAAAGTCACTGTTCCTGAGACTCCAGTCGCGGTCGCAGCATCCACTGTTCCGGCCCCGAATCCGGAAGAAGCGACCGACTTCCTCGCTAAGCACGAAATCCACCTTCACTTGCCTGCCGGTGCCACTCCGAAAGACGGCCCTTCAGCGGGGATTACGATGGCACTTGCCCTTTACTCCCTCTCAACGAATCAGATGGTCCGCGGCGATATCGCCATGACGGGCGAGCTTTCTCTCACCGGGAAAGTTTTGCCGGTCGGCGGAATCAAGGAGAAAGTCCTCGCTGCTAAGAGAGCAGGCATTAAGGAAATCATTCTTCCATGGCAGAACGAAAAGGATCTTAAAGAAGTACCTGAGCGCCACCGTAAGGGCATGCGCTTCTATCCGGTAAAACACTTCGATGAAGTTCTTAAAATCGCCTTAAAACACCGTTAAAGAATGGGCCCTGCGGGGCCCATTTTCTTTCTGCACTTCTTGCCTCCCTATAAGTAATTTCCCTCGTCGCCTAGAATTTCTATTGAGGGGAACTATCTATGAAGCTCACTGTGCTTTTCATTCTCGGCCTTTACTCTCTTTCTGCTACGGCAGAATGGAGATTGCCTCGATTCAATCGCAATGATGAATCCACCGGAGGCCTTCGTGTCGTGTGGTCATGCCCGAGTGCGAATCGGGGAGTGATGCCGGAAGAACGTGAAGTGGAAATCTATTACGATGAAAACGGTGAAGTGAAATTCCGCCCGGATATTTTCCGCGCTCACACGAATGCCCTGGCCGCGATCACCGGAATTTTTAAAAAGAAAAGTTCTTCTGATGTCGACGAGTGTCTGCGCTCGTTCCTCCAGAACATTCCTCAGACGATTACTGAATACCAGAACTCGCAATGTAATAATTCTCAGACCGCGGTCTGTAGTAAATCAAATAGTGATATCTCGACCGATGTTGCTCGCGCCGTTCGTGAGAGTAAGTTCTACCAGAAATATGCAAATGATCTTCAAACAATTGCTCCAAGTCTTCCCGCTCCTCGTCCAGCTCAACCGGTCTCGACAGAGACGCGTGCGCCTCTTCCGGTAAAAGTAAAACCGGCAGTGCCAGTACCTCAGACCAGTGTGGATGCGCCGATTACTGCTTCCAACGATCCGGATACCGCCCGCACCCAGCTCCTTGATTACATGACTGACAATTATTCGCGCCTGAGAGATTTGAGAAATTTTTCCAACCGCTGTCCGAATCTAGGTGGTGAAGGCGATTCCAACTACTGTCGTGAGCAGTTTCAGAAAAATAATCAGTTTCTGAATAACATGAGCCAGATGTTCACTGCGGTTCGTGGTGAATCAGTTCCGGTTTCCCGCGTCCTTCAATCTCTTGATTGTCTTCCGTCGAACAAGAATCAGTTCCAGGATCTCGAAGACATTCTTCACCGCATGGACAAAAGAGATGATTGCTCACCGATGGAAAGTATCGGCGAGTACAAGATGTTCAAGAAAAAAAATGGGCAGGGTTGGTATACCTCCGGAAATTATCTCCTGAGAAAGACCGGACAGAATGCTTACGAAGCAACCGTGAACCTGAATTTTATTAACGGCGGCGGAACAAAGTCTTCCACGGATATGATGGCGACAGTTCGCGCTTGTCTGGCGACCTCCAGTCGCTTCATGAAAGGTCCGGGCGGAGCAACGCTCGCCATCCGTGCGCTTACCCCACAGGAAACCCAGGCCCAACTTCCAGCTGACCAAAGGCCTGATGTCGATACGATTAACATCAGGACGACGGGACTTGAGATGAACTCCGCCAACTTTGGCGATGACGTGAATTGTCCGACTGTCACTCATGAAATTCTTCACCACCTTGGACTTTGTGATGAGTACCTTGAAGGCCGCACGAACATTGTTTCGGGAATGTCACGTTCGCGCGCTGAAGAGTGGAGCTGTCGGGTGGTACCTAAAGGGCCATCGATCATGAAGAATCACATCGAAGCATACAATGCATCGGTCTCGCAGCAGATGACTTGTGAATGTGTGGATGAGGCCTGCCGGAGTGCTCTTCGCAACAACGATCAGAAAAGTCTCGCGCAGAGAAAACTTCTCATGACTTCATCTCCGTATCCAATCCTCGGCCCTCGCTCCAATCTTTGTCCGAACCCCAAATTCCTCACTACAGTGTCGATGGATAATGTTCCGGATCCGGACAAGGCCTACGTGGACGTCCAGGCCACCGGCGGCACGCTTACTTTCCAACAGAGAAGC
>JBJMLZ010000004.1:0-4551 GCA_045805035.1 Bacteriovoracaceae bacterium | reverse complement strand
GAGAAAGCAAAACTTGCGCAGGATAAGCTCGCATCGCTCAATCAGATTCTCGCGAGCTTCCAGTAATCAGGTGAGTTTAAAAAATTCCGTCGCTTTGGCCTGAATGGCATGCATATCAAAGATCGTCCTTCCTTTGAGGAGGGACGATGCCTGCTTCAGAGTCACGGTTGAATCCTTGCTCGTGAGAAGAGCGATATCCGAGAGAAAATAAAACGGTCCTTCTTTCTGTGGATCCCGACGATCATAAATCACGAGTGTTTTTGCTCCCACGTAGGCCGCGACTGAAGCAAGCGGTCCTTCATACGTGATCACCCCTCTGGCATAGGCAAGCATCTTGGCGAGGTCAATCCAGTCTTTCTGGAAATAGAAAGAGTAAGTATTCGTCTTCGGTAGTCGCGCGATGAAACCATCAATGAGCGGAGACACCCGCTCGCGGTCCTCCGAGCTGAAGAAAATAATTCTTTGTCCTTCAAAGTCATGAATGAGCTTCGCCCACTCTTCGTCAATCACGGCGTCTCTCATGGGCGTAAGATTGATCGCCACATAAGGCTGGGTGTCCCATTCGGGGACAACCGCAGGAAGTTCGCGCGACATCACCTTGAGCTTGAGATCAATGTTCGCGTTCACGTGCGTTTTATAAAGCTCAAAAAAATCTTCGCAAAGGTGATGGCCCACCGGTCGCTTCACTTTTTGATTCAACACAAGAGTCTTCCAGTTGTCGGAAAATCCCAGGCGGTGTTTGGCGCGCAGACTGAGACCAATGGAAGCGTCGGCAAAGGAATTCGTGAGATTAATGAAAAGATCCACGTTGTAAATCTTGGCGTGCACACAATAGCGGTGAACATCAAAGACGGTACGAATCTCGTGCTCATCGATCTCGTGATAATAGGCGGTGAAAGGAAGGAGATTCAGAACCTCAATGTCCTTCACCGGAGTGATGAAGTGAATCTCAGCTGCTTTGTATTTGTCTCTGATTGCGTGAAGAAAAGGAAACGTAAGGAGACGCTCCTGCAGATCAAACGGCAGCTTGATGACGATGACCTTGATGTCTTCTACGCCGGAATTTTCTTCTGTCTCTTTAACCATAAGACCGTAAAGTAGCTCGTCGCAAATGCGGGAATGAATGCATTTATTATCGGTATACTTACCGCCAGGAGGAAGAGGAAACCAGAGACGCTGTAGGGAATTATGTTTCGGAAGACATCCCCTACGCATTCCCCGAAGCTCATGTCATGGCGGGACCAAGAATAATCAACGAATTGTACCGCAAAGAGGACTGCCACCAGGAAAACACCCACTGGATAAAAAAGCGGGAAGAGATTCAGAACAAAGGCAATCCCTGCCACCAGAGCAATAAACACAAGTTTTTTGAGCTCGTTTTTGAAGGTTTTTCCCAGTGAGGATGCCATCTCGGAAAGAGTTTTCTTGCGGTCCTCTCCTACGGGTTTTCCGGCAAGGATTGTTTCAATGCGCGAGCTCAGCATCGAATTAAAGGGCGAAGCAATAAGTCCCACGACAATAACGAAGGTCCACATCATGAGAAGAAAAACAAAAAGAATCAAAATCCCGGTGAGGATGATGCCGACAATTCCCGCAGAGTCCTTCGATGGGAGGTAATCCGCAACGAGCAGACCAAAGTAATCGGCGCGACGGAATACATACACCATGAGAAAAATATAAAGCGAAAGCGCAATCGCGGTCGGAACGATGGCAAGAAAAAGATTCACCGGATCACGGGTGATGAGATGGAGTGCCTCGCGGAAAGTTTTCATGCACGGAACTTTTTCAGAAGAACGGCATCGAGGGAAAAGCGTCCCGGCCCGACGAGAAGAAAGAGAATCGACAGCGCGAGATACAATCCCGCAAGCTCCCATGCCGCTCCTCCCTGGCTGATCCAGGGATCACCTTTGGAGATATGAAAAGAAGCCGCCACAAGCATCGTACACATCATGAGGAAGGAAGCGACGGATGTGAGCGCTCCGAGAGCAATGAGAATGCCACCGAGAAATTCAGCAATCGCTGCGAGTGCAATCAGAACCACCGGAACTGGAGCTCCAGGTCCCATCCATGAAGTGAGATTCTGAAACTTGGGCCAGCCATGAATGGCCATCGCGATTCCAAAGACAAGACGAACAATGAGAAGACCAGTGGAAAGACGTTTGTCATTGGCCTCAAGCGGGCACCAGCAATTGAGCTTCATAGAACCTCCGTGTTTCTTAAAGCATAACTTTTTAACTACAGAGATTGAAGCTTCTTGTGATTTTGATGAGCGGCCGAATGATAGTAACTCATTTGAGCACGAGTGCTGTCAAATCCAGCTGGATCACGTTGAGTTGTAAATTCTCGTGTCTCGAATTTTCCATCAGTCGTGAGAACACACCACAGACCGTTCGCGTAGTAGTAAGATTCGAAAGACCCTAATGCTGAAAGGGCGAATGATCCAAAAAGTATCCAGGATTTCATTACACGAGCCGGCGATAAACTTTGCGTGAACCGAGTGCCTGATAGAGAAGAGATTTTTTCATGCCGGTGTAGCCGGACGATTTATTGTAGGCAAGCTGCGGACTTGCCGCGAGAGCGCTGAATGAGAGGGAGAAAGCAAAGAAGGAATAGATGATGTTTTTCATATGAACCCATTCTAAGCGGGCGCCCGCGAAACTACCAAGTAACAGCCACTTAAGGCGTTTTTACTGACCATTTTTGAAGGCATCAGGCGGGAAAGCGGTACTCGAAAAGTGGGCGAAAATCTTCCAGTTGTGACTGAGTGGCATCGGGAATATTCATCACGATTTTTTCGAGCTCATACCAGTTTAATTTTTCAACTTCAGGGGTGAGGACATGAAGCTCGCGCGCTTTCCGGAATTTTTCTTTCGATTTTGAGAGCATGCCCTGGGCGCCGAGAATTTTTTTATCGCGATAGTGAATGCAAACTGCCGCGACCTGAATCACGGCCCAATAGATGTAGCGTGCATTGTCGTTGCGATCTTCGAGCCAGATCTCTTCGAGAGATTCGTGGCACTCCCAATACTTCTGCTCATTGAAGAGGTGAATACCCTCTTCCATCTTTTTCAGGTGCTCAGGAGTAAATTGCCCGAACACATAGCTCATCAGAATCCGCCGAGGATATTGAGGCCTGAATCGACGTAGAGAACTTGTCCGGTCACACCACCAGACAGAGATGAGGCGAGATAAACTGCAGCTCCTCCGCAATCTTCCGGAGTGACGTTCTTCTTCATCGGAGAAATTTCTTCCACCTGACTAAGTAATGTTCTGAATCCCGCGATACCAGAAGCCGCGAGAGTTTTGATCGGGCCCGCAGAGATACAATTCACTTTGATTCCGCGTGGGCCAAGGTCGTAAGCAAGATAACGAGTAGAAGCTTCGAGTGCAGCTTTCGCAACTCCCATGACGTTGTAGTTCTTAATCACTTTTTGTGATCCGTAATACGTCATCGAAATGATAGAGCCATTATCGTTTAGGAGATCCTGAAGAGAATCAGTGATGCCCACAAGTGAGAAAGCAGAAATATCACAGGCCATCGCAAAGCCTTTGCGTGAAGTGTGAACGAACTCGCGCGAGAGATCTTCTTTGTCCGCGAACGCCAGGGAGTGAACGATGATGTCGAACTTACCCCACTTCTCTTCGACGGTTTTTCTCATCGAAGGATAGTGAGCGTCGTTTGTGACATCCATCTCAAAGATAAAGTCCGCGCCGATTTCGGCCGCGAGTGGTTCCACTCTCTTCTTGATTGCATCGTTCATGTAAGAGAGAGCGATCGAAGCGCCTTGCTCTTTGAACGCCTTCGTAATCCCCCAGGCAATGGAGCGGTCATTGGCAAGACCGAGAATGAGTGCTTTTTTCCCTTCGAGAAGCTTCATGAATACCTCACTATTTGTGAGGTAAAGTTTAGCTGTTTGCCGTGCATTAATGGAAGGATTTGGGCGGACTAAGAGGCCTTCTTCTTCAATTTATCGTAGGCCTCATTGATCTCTTTCGTTTTCTTTTCCGCGAGCTTCTTGAAATCAGGTCCCATGCTGGCGACCTTATCGGGATGGCTCTGCTTGATGAGTTCACGATGCTTAGCTTTCAATTGTTCCGGAGTAAACTTCTCGCCGGGACGAAGATCGAAGACAGATTCCGGAGAAGGAGATGCTTCGGCAGCAGGACGCTTGGGAGGCTCTCTCTTTTGCTCTTCTTTCTTCTGTTCTTTCTTAGGCTCTTCTTTTTTAGTTTTCGGTTCTTCTTTTTTGGTCTGCTGTTGAAACTTCTGTTTTTCTTTCTTCAACTCTTCCGCGTCTCTTTTTATCTTCTCTTCGAGCTTCATCACTTTCGGTTCTTCCGGAAACTTAGGAAGGTCGGGATTGAAATCAGTTTGTCTGGCATCTTTTAAAGTTCTGCGGAAGAACCAGAACGGAAGTTTGATGAAAAGAAAGTAGCCGACCACAATAGACACAACAACCGGAACGATCTTCGCTCCGCCTTTCATCATGGTAGTTGTGAGATAGTCACCGTAATTCATAGTGATCCTTCAATCTCTCATCGGTGTTTCCG
>JBJMLZ010000003.1:0-14936 GCA_045805035.1 Bacteriovoracaceae bacterium | reverse complement strand
TTTGATCACGTGATAGCCCATCTGCGTACGCACTGGCTTCGTGATGTAACCTTCTTTCTGGCCCTTGATTGCTTCGAAATATTCAGGAGCAAGTCTTGTTGGCGGCTGATAACCAAGGTCACCACCAACCGGAGCGCCGGATGTCTGTGAGAAGTGGTTGGCCAGTTTTGCGAAGTTTTCTGGATTTTTCTGAAGCTCAGAATAAATCGCCATACTCTGATCAAGGGCCTTCTCTACTTCTTGCGGAGTCGGTTCCGCGCGCAGGCGATAAAGGATGTGAGCAGTACGATATTCTTTGTTGCCTTCTGTTTCGTAATATTTTTTCACGTCATCATCAGTCACCGTGATTTTCTTGAACTCGTTTTCGAGATCTTTTGAAATCTGAGCATGATAAAGAATGTCTTCCTGGCGAGCGATCACGGTTGGATCCTTATCAAGACCAGTTTTTTTCGCTTTCTGGATACCGAGTTCGCGCTTGATGAGATCCTGAAGAGAAACTTCTTTCGTGATCTTTCTCTGACCAACGAACTTCAAATTCTGAAGGTGATATTCTTCAAATTGTTTTCTGGTGATTGGACGGCCATTCACCGTAGCGACGACCTGATCTTTTTGAGCGAAAGCTGTTGCTGCCATCATGAGAGCAACGAGAACGAAGAGAAGATTCTTCATACACATCCCTGGTTTTAATTGAATCTAATAAAAACGGTATCATGCACCCAGATTTGCCGCAATATGTTTTGCAAATTCCAGGAGTGTCTGATGCGTGACCGGCTCTTTGAAAAGAGCAGTCACTGAGCTGTCGGGATTGAGCTTGTAGAGTTTGGGTTTGTTCATGAAGAAAGTCAGTACTTTATCGCGTAGCTGATGATTGTGGTCGAGTATTTCCTGTTCAAAATACATATGAATATTGCTACCGGAAACTTTTACGAGACGTAATCCCACCGGTTGGAAGTGCAGTCTTGCGCGAAGGATGGAATAGAGAGCTTCGAGCTCGCGCGGTGTGATCCCGAATGCATCGGTGACATCGCCGATAATTTCTTCAAGATGCGGAAGCGTTCTCGTGTTGGAAAGGCGTTTGTAATACTTCAATCGAAGTGCTGCATCCTCAATATACTTGTTCGGAATGAACGCCGAGAATGGTGCCTGGATCTCCATGTTCTTCACGGAAACTTTTTGTTCGCCGCGAATTTCCTCAATCGCTTCCTGCAAGAGATCCATGTAAAACTCGAGCCCAATTGCCTCAATGTGCCCGGATTGTTCCGCTCCTAAAATATCGCCTGCACCACGAAGCTCCATATCGCTCGAAGCAAGAGCAAAGCCGGATCCCATTTCCGCATATGTCTGAAGCGCCTGAAGTCTTTTCTGGGAAAGATCAGTGAGGATTCTGTTTTCCGGAACCATGAAATACGCATAGGCCTTTCGATCAGAGCGACCAATGCGACCACGCAGCTGGTGAAGTTGAGCAAGACCATAGGTGTCCGCGCGATCAATGATCATTGTATTTGCGTTCGGAATATCAATGCCCGATTCGATAATTGTCGTAGAAAGAAGAATGTCACTCTTGTGATCGTAGAAATCGTTGATTCGTTTTTCAAGCTCGCGTTCATTCATCTGACCGTGAGTGACGGTGATGCGCGCTTTCGGAACAAGCTTCTTGAGATACAGCTCATGCTCTTCAATATCGTGAACCCGGTTGTGGACATAATAAACTTGCCCACCCCGACCAAGTTCTTTTTCAATGGCAGATTTCAAAGTGAGATCATCTTCTTTAATGATGTAAGTCTTAATCGATTGTCTTCTTGGCGGCGCGGTCTGAATGAGCGAGAGATCGCGAATGCCGAGGAAAGATAATTGAAGTGTTCTCGGGATCGGCGTGGCGGTCATGGTAAGAACATCTACCCCCGCCTTCAGGACTTTAAGTTTTTCTTTATGAGCGACACCAAAGCGATGCTCTTCATCAATGATGAGAAGTCCGAGGTCGTGAAACTCTAATTTATCCGAAAGTACGGCGTGAGTGCCGATGAGAATATCCACTTTCCCTTCCGCGACTGCTGCCATCACCTCCGTTTTCTGCTTCGGTGTCTTGAAGCGGGAGATGAAATCGACATTCACCGGAAAATTTTCAAATCTTCTTTTGAAAGAATGAAAGTGCTGGAGAGCAAGCACGGTCGTAGGGACAAGCACCACCACTTGTTTTTTATCAAGCACTGCCTTCATTGCCGCCCTCATCGCGACTTCTGTCTTTCCGAATCCCACATCTCCGCAGACCAGGCGATCCATCGGATACTGATGTTGCATGTCCTCTAGAACATCGTGAATCGCTTTTTCCTGATCCGGAGTTTCTTCAAAAGGAAACGCAAGCTCGAATTCCTTAAACAGATGGTCGGGCGGTGAATAAGGAAAACCACCGTTGAGCTTTCTTTCCGCCTGAAGCTTCAGAAGGTCGAAAGCAAGTTTTTTGACTGAACCACGGGCCTTCTGCTTTAGCTCCGAGAATTTTTTGGACTTGAGCGAAGCCGGTTTGAGACCCGCAGATGCGTCTGCATGTTTCTGAATGAGATTGAGTTTATAAACCGGAACATAAACCTTATCGCCGTCTTCATAATGAATGACGACGAAGTCATTTTTCTGATCCATCGCCTCGATTGTCTCAAGGCCCTTGTAAATACCAATGCCGTAATCTCGGTGGATAACGTAATCATTTACTTTGAGAGTTGCGAGTTGTTCGGCAAAGAGATCTTTGTCGGCCCGCTTAACCTGCTTCGCCTTTTTCTTTTTGACTGAGAAAAGATCGCCCTCTGCGAGAACAAAAATACTTTCGTTCTTGTAATAGAAACCTTCATCGAGTCTTCCGGAAATGTATTGAAGACGATCTCCAATTTCAGTCAGGCTATTTTCTTCAAGGAGAAACTGCATCTCTTGTCTGGCGTGCTCGGAATGATAATTGACCACGAGATGGCCTCGGACATTGAGTTCCTTTCTAAGGGCCTTAAGGCTCGCCTTGATATATTCAAACCGATTGTCAGTCGTTACGCCGCTTGCGCGAAGCTTTGTCTGGAGAAAAGTTTTTAGTCCTTCAAATCCGAGATGAAGTTCTCCGGTGAAAGGTGAATCAAGATCAACCGCGATATCAAGTTGATCCACATAAAGTTTTTTCCTTTTGGGGATAACCAGCTCTTTTACATAGAAGTTCGCCGGCCCGGGAATGACCGAGCTTGATTCCACATCCTCGGAAAGTGTTTCAAAGTCTTCTTCCTGTTGAGCAAAGAAAAGTTCAAGGTTCTTTTGACCATTATCAGAGTTAAAGAATGTGACCTTTGCATTCTCCGGAAGAAAGTCGACGATCGTTTTTGGTTTCTCAAAAAAAAGCGGAATAAAGAGTGGGTAATTTTCAAAGAGCTGGCCCTCAGAGAGTTTCTGAAAGAGCTGCTTTCTTGCTTCATATTTATTTTTGAATGCCGGCTGCGCCTGCGGAATTTTTTCTCTGAGCTGAGTTGTATAAGGATCTCTGGCGAGAAATCCTGCGCCCGGAACGAGATCAACCACGGCAAAAGTTTTCTCGCGATTGGTTTTTTGGGTCTCAAGATCAATCGCAAACATTTCTTCGATGAGGTCATCAAAGTAATGAATTCGTACAGGTGGATGAGAGACTGGATAAACGTCGAAGATCTCCCCTCTTCTGGAAAAAGTTCCGGGTTCTTCAATCGTGCTTGAAGGGTAGTACCCCATCTTGGTTAATCGATCCGCCAGATCAAACGGAGAAATGATGTCGTCTTTTTTCAGGGTAAAGGAATTCTCTTTAAAAAATTCTGCAGGAGGTCCAAGAAGAACTGCACCTTCCCATGTGGTGACGATAATCATCGGAGAATTTTTCACCAGACGTTGAATCACCGCCCATCGCGCAAGAAGTGCTGACTCCGAGGTTAAAATTGTTGAATACAACGAGTGATTGTGGCCCGGATAGAAGTGCACATGACCAAGATGCTTCAGTGCCTCATATACCTCTTCGGCCTCATCTTGATCTGAACAAACAATAAGATGGGTATCTTTGAAGAGTATTTCGCGAAAATAACTTCCTGCAAGAAGACACCACTGATTCGGAGAGGCCCCCTTCAAAGAAAGCTTTTCCTGGTTGGCCAACCAGTATTGAAGTTTGCTTGCTACACCACCAAATAAGGCCACAAATTATTCCGACGAAAAAAGTTTTGTATCTGTTGAAGGGCCACGTTTCGCGTGGCTCCGTTGTTTGCAATTTCAAGAGTCTAGTAAAATAAAATCTTTCTTCTTTTCAACATCTTTTGTATCTTGGAACTACTTTTTTAAAGCAAATTTTTGAGTGGAGACATCCATGACCCCAGCTTCATTTGATGGCTTAATGCCAGTTGTTATCTTCATGGGAATTGCCGTGGCACTTTTCCTGGGAGGACATTTTGCTTCTGTTCTTCTCGCTCCCTCCAAACCTTCGCATCTCAAATCTACTCCTTATGAGTGTGGTGAGCAACCTGTTGGTTCAGCGTGGTCGATGTTCAACGTACGCTTCTACGTTGTCGGACTTATCTTCATTATTTTCGACGTTGAATCAGTTCTTATGTTTCCAGTCGCGGCGATCTTTAGAGAGCTAAATGATATGGGCCAGGGCGCTTACGCTCTGATCATCTTCTTAAGTTTCATCTCCGTTCTTATCGAAGGCATCGCCTATTGCTGGAAGAAAGGTGATCTCGACTGGGTGAAGTCATTCCAGGTGAGTCATAAAAAAAGGTCTTAAGCCATGAACCAAACTGTTGTCTCTTATCTCTCACAGTATGAATTTTATGATTCACTTCTCGCGCTATTCGGAGGAAATCACGGCCTTCTCGCTTTCGTGATTTATCTGATCTTCGCACTTCTCATCGTCGGCATGGCCGCAACGATTGGTGGACTCGGAACATACGCGGAAAGAAAAATTTCTGCTGATATCCAGGCGCGAATCGGACCAAACCGCGTAGGCCCTTACGGGATTCTTCAGTTTCTCGCTGATGGCGTGAAGATGATGACAAAAGAAGACGTGATGCCGTTCACTGCTGACAAATTTCTTTTCTATCTCGCGCCGATGCTTTGTTTGGTTGGTGTGTTCGCCACTCTTGCCGTTCTTCCTTTCTCAACCGGTTTCACTCTCGCGGATATGAACGTTGGTATCTTCTACCTCATCGCGATTTCATCACTCGTTGGTGTTGGGGTGTTCCTCGGTGGATATGCTTCTAACTCAAAGTGGTCGATGCTCGGTGGGATGAGAGGTGCTTCGCAAATTATTTCTTACGAAATTCCAGTGACGCTCTCAATTCTCTCCATCACACTTCTTGCTGGTGGCATGGGCTTCGGAACAATCCAGGGTCATCAGGCAGGCCTTCCGACAAATTGGTTTGTTTTCCACAATCCATTCGCGTTCGTTGCATTCTTCATTTATTTCATCGGCGCTCTCGCGGAAACGAACCGCGCTCCTTTCGATCTTCCGGAAGCAGAGTCAGAGCTCGTCTCTGGTTACCACACTGAATACACCGGCATGCGCTTCGGATTCTTTGCTCTCGCCGAGTACATTGAAGTCTTTGTCGTTTGTGGCGTCGGTGCCGCCCTCTTCCTCGGTGGCTCAAACCTTCCGATTGATATTCACTTCGACATTCTTCCGCTTCAGCTTGTTCAGGTTGTGATCTTCATGTCGAAGGCCCTCCTCCTTTATTATGTGGTGATCTGGGTTCGCTGGACGCTCCCGCGTATCCGCGTGGACCAGCTCATGACGGTTTGCTGGAAGTATCTCACTCCGATTGCAATCTTTAATCTCGTTGGCAACGCCATCTGGCTTGTTGTGTTTAATGGTAAATCAGTGGCGCAGCTCTTTATGGGCGGCGGTCATTAATTAAGGACTCACCATGTTTCTCAATCTTCTTTTTCTCTGCTCAGCTGCCCTTACTGTGGGAAGTGCTGTCGCCGTAGCGGTTACCCGGAACATCATGCACTCGTGCGTGTTTCTCCTCGGAACCCTCGTCGGGATCGCCGGCCTCTATGCCACCCTGAACGCAGATTTCGTTGCCGTGACACAAATCATGGTTTATGTCGGCGGGATCGTGATCCTCATGCTTTTCGCGGTGATGCTCACGGGCGGTAAAGATTTCGTTTCCCGCGCGCAGAATCTTCTCGGGCTTGCTCCTTCCATGGGGAACAAGTGGACGTATGGTCTAGGTGGACTTGTGGGTCTGGTGTTCATTGCGACTAACGTAAAGCTTCTTATGTCTGTGGCCAATACTTTTCCGATGAAGAAGTTCGGCGACGAATATCCTTCAACCGTAAACGAAATCGGACATCTCCTGATTAAGGACCATGTTCTTGCTTTCGAACTTTCATCAGTACTTCTTTTAGGAGCTCTCGTGGGTGCCGCGATTATCGCCAGACCACGGAAGCAACAATAAGGTTCATATGATCAATCTTGCTTCTTACCTTATTATCTCGCTGGTTCTTTTTGTGATCGGGCTCATTGTCATGATCGCCAGAAAGAACATTGTTGCGATTCTTCTCGGGATCGAACTCATCCTGAATGCGGCCGCGCTGAACTTCGTCGCTTACTCACGTTTTGTGACGAACAATCTCGACGGTCACATCTTCAGTCTATTTATTATCGTAGTGGCCGCTGCGGAAGCAGCTGTTGGACTAGCAATCGTGATCCGTTTCTTCCAGATCAAAGAAACGATCCACATCGACGAAGCGACACAGTTAAGGAACTAACATGCAATATACGATTGGTAGTATCGCGCCTATTTTTGTTGCCCCAGTAATTGCGTTTGTTATCAACGCATTTTTCGGAAGAAAGCTTCCCAGAAACGGAGACTGGCTGGCGGTCCTGAGTATTCTCGTTTCATTCATCTTCTCGGCAAGAATCTTCAGTGACTTCGTCTTCGGACAGTTTGCCACTGACTACTACATCCACAAGACCTTCAACTGGTTTGATCTTTCCTTTGGTGCGCACATCTTCAAGGTCGACATGGGTATCTACATCGATAACATGGGTTCGATCATGCTTCTCATGGTCTCCGGTGTCGCATTCCTGATTCACCTTTTCTCGACCTGGTATATGGAACATGATGTTCGTCACGGACGCTTCTTCACGTTCCTTCCGCTCTTTACTTCAGCGATGCTTGGACTCGTGCTTTCCGACAACCTTTTCTCACTTTTCGTGTTCTGGGAAATCATGGGCTTCTGTTCATATTCCCTGATCGGTATCTACTACGAGAAAGAGAAGGCCGGCGATGCTTCTCTCAAGGCCTTCATGACCACGAGAGTGGGTGACGTATTCCTCCTTCTCGGTATCACCGCAATTTGGATGACTCTCGGATCCGTGAACTACGTTGATATTTACGCAGCAATCGCCAAAGGTACTTTCGACGGCCAGATGGTTCTCGGAATTTCTTTCACGACTTTCACTGCCATTTGTATCTTCCTCGGCGCCATGGGTAAGTCAGCTCAGTTCCCACTTCACGTCTGGCTTCCGGATGCGATGATGGGTCCGACTCCGGGCTCTGCTCTCATCCACGCTGCGACGATGGTTACTGCGGGTGTCTGGGTTTCTCTTCGTATGTATCCGCTCATGGTCGCGGGTGACATCACCTGGTTCATCGCTGTGATTGGTGCGATCACCGCTTTCGGTGCGGCAACGGTTGCGATGGTTCAGACCGATATCAAAGCGGTTCTTGCTTACTCCACTCTCTCTCAGCTTGGTTACATGATGATTGGCGTAGGTGTAGGTTCCTACAATGCCGCCTTCATGCACGTGATCACTCACGCTTTCTTTAAAGCATGTCTCTTCTTGTCTGCTGGTTCCGTCATTCACTCTGTTCACGAACAGGAAATGCCAAGACTCGGCGGACTCAAAAAATACCTTCCGTACACGCACTTTGCGATGATGTGCTGTACACTCGCGATCGCCGGCATTCCTTTCTTCTCCGGCTTCGTTTCGAAAGACAGAATCCTTGGTGATGCTCTTTACTTCGGTTTCATGGCCGGTCAGAACCCGCTCCTTGCGATCGTTCCGATCCTTGGCTTTGCCGGCGCGGGCCTTACTGCATTCTATATGTTCCGGATGATGTTCCTCACTTTCTACGGTGAGAACCGCACTCATCACGATGATCATGGTCACGGCCACGGTCATGGACACAAAGATGCTCATGGACATGGATCTCACGGCCACGACATTCACCACGAGCACCTTGATTTACGTTCCAACGTTCCACTTCTTCTTCTTTCAATCTTCACACTTGGTTTCTGGTTCGCGGGTAACGTAGCCGGCCAGGGCTGGGGCAATATGTTCGGGAAGAAGAACGAATGGTTCAAGATCCTCGTGGAAGCTCCGAAAGTTGAAAAATTCAAAGACTATAAGAGAGAGCCTCTTTCTTCGGTTGATACGCGTGAGCAAACTGAAATGATGCACGCTCATTATCATCACCAGTCTGGTTATGCCGGACCAAATCCTGATGATCACAAACTTCACACTGTTCACGTTTGGGGCGCATGGCTTTCAATCTTCATCGCGTTCACTGGCGTGTTCATTGCGTGGCTGATGTACATCCAGAAAAAAGTGAAGCCTCTGGCGGACAAGTTCCCGGGCATCACCGCTCTCTTGAAGGCGAAATACAACTTCGATCACTTCTACATCGATGTTCTTATCAAGCAGGGTCTTCTAAGTTTTAACCGCGCACTCGCGTGGTTTGATATGGGTGTGTATGACCGCTTTGCCGTGGACGGCTGGGCATCTGTGAACCGTATGCTCTTTAAAGTTTCGAAGTGGTTCGACAACGTTGTGATTGATGCCATTGGCGTCGATGGAACAGGTGTCGCGGTGAACCTCTTCAATCTTGTTTTGAGAATTGTGCAATCAGGGAAGATCCAGTTCTACTTCATCATGCTCATCATGGTACTGGCTTCTTATATCTGGACATTAAACATTTGATCTTTTCTTTATAGAGGGAGTTCGTTGTGAACGGAATTTTGAACTGGGTTTTATGGTTACCAATCATCGGTATGGTGGGAGTTCTCCTCACCCCGAAAGCGAATGAAAAGGCCATCAAGATGGTCTCGCTTGTAACAACTGCGATCACGCTTCTTTTGACCGTGGTCCTTTACCTTAAATTCGACATTACCAATCCGGGTATGCAGTTCGCGTTTAAGATTCCGTGGATCTCGCAGTTCCACATTAACTACTCACTGGGAATCGACGGGATTACCCTCCCGATGACTTTCCTCAACGCTCTTCTCTTCTTCATCTGTACGCTCTCGAGCTGGACAGTTGAGAAGTCAGTGAAAGGATACTTCGCGCTTCTTCTGATGCTTCAGTCGACAGTGTTCGGTGTCTTCTTCGCCCTCGACTTCTTCCTCTTCTATGTTTACTGGGAAGTGATGCTTCTTCCGATGTTCTTCCTTATCGGCATTTGGGGCGGCGAGAACCGCGAATATGCGGCGATCAAGTTCTTCCTTTATACCTTCTTCGGATCGATCTTCATGCTCGTTGGTATCGTGGCCCTCTACTACGCTACTGGTAAGTCAGAGGACTCGTTCAATATCATTGCTCTCCAGGGCGGCCGCTTCACGGAGCTCACACTGAATATCTTTGGTGCGACAGTTTCCTTCGAGAAACTCTTCTTCTGGTTTATGTTCCTCGGCTTTGCGATCAAGGTTCCGGTGTTCCCGTTCCACACATGGCTCCCGCACGCTCACGTACAAGCTCCTACTGCCGTATCTGTTATCCTCGCCGGCGTTCTTCTCAAGATGGGAACTTACGGTTTCCTTCGTATCGCTTTCCCGATCTTCCCTGCTGCGGCGGTTGAATACTCTTCGATCATTGCAGTTCTCGGCTTGATCTCGGTTATCTATGGCGCTTTCTGTGCGATGGCACAAGACGATGTGAAGAAGCTCGTTGCTTATTCTTCAGTTTCTCACATGGGCTTCGTTATGCTCGGTCTCTCTGCGATGACCATTCAGGGTATGAACGGCGCGGTTCTTCAGATGTTCAACCACGGTACTTCTACGGCGATGATGTTCTTACTCATCGGTATCATTTATGAGCGCTCTCACCACCGTTGGATCGTGAAGCCGGACGGAACAAAAGGTTTCGGCGGTCTTTACACAACTCTTCCGAAGTACACGACGGTGTTCATCATCGGCATGTTCGCTTCGCTTGGTCTTCCTGGTCTCTCCGGGTTTATCTCTGAGGCTCTGATCTTCCTCGGTATTTATCAGAAATTTACAACGATCACCGTGATCGCAGTTGTTGGTCTCCTCATCGGTGCTGCTTACCTCCTGTGGATGTTTAAGCGTATGTTCTTCGGTGAAGTGAATCCGGATACAGCTGACTACGAAGATATGAACGCTCGCGAAGTGTTCTACATGGTTCCACTTTGTGCCTGCGTAATCGTGTTCGGTATCTTCCCGTCTCCACTCCTGAACGTCATGAAGGCTTCAGTGGGTCAGCTGGTTGATATGCTCGCGAAGTTCTCTTAAGAGAGGTTATTTGTGTTACATGAGTTATTAGGCTTTCTCAGCTACTACATTCCGGAAGTCATCTGCGTTGTGCTGATGACGACCCTTTTGGTTGCTGAAGCCTCAGTTAAAAACGAACACGGCTCACGCGATAAGATCTACGCTTACGCTCTCACCGTTCTTGGACTTTCACTGATTCCGCTTTGCCAGAACATGGCCAAGGCACCTGTGATGATTTTTCACAACGCCATCACGATTGACCCTTTCTCGACTCTCGTGAAGATCATCATGGTTCTCGGAACCATGGGTGCGATCTGGATGAGCCGCTCCTCGCGCGACATCTACACGAACTTGAAGTCTGAGTTTGCGATCATGGCGGTGGGAGTTCTCATCGGCGGTATGCTTCTCGCTTCTGCCAATAACATGCTCACTCTTTATCTCGGTATCGAAACGCTCTCGATTCTTTCTTACGTCATGAGCTCGCTCAAGCGTGATGAATCGACCTCTACTGAAGCCGGTATGAAGTACGCGCTTTATGGCGGACTTTCAGCGGGTGTTGCTCTCTTCGGTATCAGTCACCTCTACGGTGTTCTCGGTTCGATTCAGTTTGTAGAGATGATGCCGAAAGTTTCCGGACTCGCTGGCGGTAATCTTGTTATCGTTCTCATTAGCTTCCTGATGTTCTTTGTGGGTATCGGTTACAAGATTTCTCTTTTCCCTTTCCACATGTGGACACCAGATGTTTATCAGGGCTCACCGATTCCAGTGACTGCTTTCTTTGCGATCATTCCGAAAATGGCGGGCCTTGCTGCTCTCGTGCGCGTTTCTTTCGTATTCTTCTCTCAGGGAAGTGTGCTGACTGCTTCGTGGATTGGCCTGATCCTCGTGATCTCTGCAATGACAATGACGGTAGGTAACGTAACTGCGATCGGACAGAGCTCGGTGAAGCGTCTTCTCGCTTTCTCTTCCATCGGTCACGTCGGGATGATGATCCTGGGTGCGGCCGTACTGAATGAGGTTGGTGTTCAGGCGATTCTTTTCTACGGAATCGTTTACTTGTTCATGACCCTCATCGCTTTCTTCATCACGTCTCACCTGTCTGACATGTATGGAACTGATACTTACGATGTCTTCAAAGGCCTCGTGTACAAACATCCAATGATGGCAATCTGCATGGCCGGCGTTCTGTTTTCACTCGCAGGCATGCCACCGTTCTCAGGTTTTGTTGCTAAATTCAATATCTTCAACGTGATTATCGAAAAGAAATACTACGGTATTGCTGTCGTTGCGGCAGTAAACTCGGTCATTGCACTCTACTATTACACGAAGCTTGCGAAGATCATGATCTTCGGAAAAGCGGATGGTGATGAGCGAGTGATAGGCTTCACGATGCCAAATCAAGCAGTCATCGTGGTGCTGTTTATTCCAGTCGTCCTCCTCGGGATTTTCTGGGAACAGATCATGGTCCTTTCTGGCAACGCTACCATCTTCGTAAAATAATCTTTGGGGGGAGCTATCCCCCCAATTTTTTAGGCATTTATTTCCCCTTCCCGAGGGGAAATCCCATTCTCCCGTATAATTGATACATGACGAAATACCGCCTTAGGCTGCAAAACGGCCGGGTCATTGGTCCGTTCGATCTGAATCAAATTCATGATTTGAAATTGAAGGGACACATTCAGGGAAATGAAGAAGCGCAAGTCTTTCCACTCGGCGACTGGAAGGCGATGTCGACGTTTGATTTCTACGCAAACTTGATGGATGAAAACAAGACGGTGGTGGAAACGAAAAAAGAAGACGCCACTTTCGTCATCGACATCAGTCACATTCGCCAGAAACGTAACGAAAAAGAAATCGAAAAACTTTCTGCTGATGTTCCTGTTCCATCAGACAAGATGACCGAGACAATGAAAATTGCTCCGACGGTGATCAATACTGAGATTCACAAAAAGCTGAAAGACTCAACCCCGACTCCCACGACTGCTGCGAGCGGAAATACCGCCATTACAATTTCTCAGGAGATCGAACTTCCGAGTGAAGATCGGGGCGACAAGACTTTGATCAATCCGGTGGCCCAGGAAGAAATCCGCAAGATGCGGAAGATCCAGGAAGAGGCCGAGCAGGCCGAAAAAGAAAAAGAAGAAGCGTTGAAGGAGGAGATAGTCGCGTACAAGGAAAAGTCGCGTTCTTATCAACCTCCCGCTGTAACTTCAAGTGATGCTACTCAGGTCATTTCTCTTGGAAATAAAACCGAACTTCTGAACCTCGCACAAGTAGAAGAACTCGCCATCGACAAAGAGGTCGAAGAGTTCCTGAAAAAGCGCAGGGAAGAAGAAGGCGAAGACGAAGAAGAGTTTGAAGCGGAAGAGGAAATTTCCGAAGCCGATCAAAAGAAAGCGAAAAGAAAAAAGTTCATCATCATCCTCGCTGCTCTGGCACTCTTGTACGTGGTGTTTTTCCCGGACGCTGAAGATGAGAAGCCACCATTCCGGCATCTCGCTCCTCAGATTGTTTTTGCAGTTCCCTTTGATCAGAAAGATCCGAAAAAATCACAAGAGCTCTACAAGAAGGGCATGGATAGCTATGTCCTCGGCACCTATCCGCATCTCGTGAATGCGGGCGGCTTCTTCCGCCAGAGTGCGGAGAACGATTACGACAATCTTCTCGCTTACAGCATGATGGTGCGTGCGTATGGTGAAGAACTTCGCTTCTCAAAAAACAAACTCGAAGACGCACTCAATCTCTTCAAGATCATCCAGGTGAAAAAGCAGTATCTCATCCACAATCCGGATGGTGTAGTAGGGATGAATCAGTTTTTCATGAACATCGACAAGCCGGAGGCGGCAGTAGATGTGGTGAGAAAATATCTTCGTCTCTATCCACAAAAAGCGACACAGGATGTGTACGCGGCCTATCTCTACGGCCTCATCAAAATGGGTAAGATCGATGAGACGACCAAGAAGGTTTACCAGGCCCTTCACAAACAGAAACAAAAAAGTCGTTTTGCTCTTGAGGCAATGATTGAATACCTTCGCCTGAACCAGGAAAACGATCAGGCAATGGAACTGGTCAACGACGGGATGAAGCGATTCCCGCACACGAGTATTTTCTATCTTCTGAAGTGTGACATTCTCCTGAGAGAAAAAGAGCTGAAGGAAATTCCCGCGCTCCTGGCAGTCGTCGAGGGGAAGAACATCGAGTACAACGACATTTATCGCGCAAAGTTTTTTGAGATCAGCGGGCTTTACTGGGCGATCAAGGGCGATCTGAAGCGTGCGACCCAGTTCCTGATTCTTTCCCTGAAAATTATCGACTCCACCGATCTCAGGATGAAACTTGCGGACCTGGAAAAAACCGGTGCTTCGAAAGCGGCGGACAATATCATCGGCCAGAGCAAAGCGTTCAAGCTGCTCGTGGAAGCGAGAAATTTCTACGACCAGAAAAACTACGACCTCGCGATGAGTGCGGCCGCTCGTGCTTCGGATGCCTATCCGGGACACATTCCTTCTGAGCTTTTTCTCGCGAAGATGCAGATGAAACTGGGCCTTGCCGCCGAATCACTGAAGACGCTCGAGACACTGGCGCAAAAATATCCGGGGAACAATGAAATCAACATTGCCCTGATCGAAGCTTTTACGGACAGCTACAAATTCAATGATGCGAGAAACCGGATTGCGATTCTCTCCGGCTCGAGCATCAGGAACACCTGGCAGTATGCTTCGGTGAATGCACGCCTCTACCAGAAAATGGGAGACAATCTCAAGGCAATTGCCTGGTATAAGTCCTCCATCAACGCCAATCCGCTGAACGACAACGACATCTATCAGCTCGCGGAGATTTTCCTTAAGCGGAAGAACTTTGATCAGGCGAGACTCATGTTGAACAAGGCGATTGAACTTGATCCGGTGAAACCTGATTACCGCATTTCCTACGCAAGACTCCTCTATGAAACCGAAGATGATCAAGCCGCTGTTGGTTACCTCATCGGACTCATGAATGACTTTGGCGAGAACCCAAAAATCCTCGGGGAGATTGCGACTCTCTATTACAAGTCAGGAAAGCTTAAAGACTTCACTGACTACAAGAAGAAACTCGAGCAGCTTCCGACTCGTGATAAAGCACTCTATGAATTTCTTATCAAGGCAGCAGTTCTGGATGAGCGATACTCTGAAGTCCCGGTGCTCGTCGAAGAGCTTCTGAAAATTGAGCCGGGGGATCTTGAGGCGATGATGACTGCCGGGAAGGTTCTCTTTGAGAATGAAAAGTATTCAGAGGCCGCAGTTTGGTTCAAGCGTTTGTGGGAGCGGATGCCGACCTATCCGAAAGTTCTCTACTACATCGCGAGAATTAAATTTCTCATCGGCGAGATCGATGATCCGGTCGATGCACAGGGAAATCCTGTGTTTGAAAATGGACAGAAAAAACTGGGTGCCATGACT
>JBJMLZ010000002.1:0-25773 GCA_045805035.1 Bacteriovoracaceae bacterium | reverse complement strand
TCTCCTTCACCAACACCATCCTCTCCGTCGACTAGCACAACTCCGCGTGGACCACGTTACAATCCGTCACCGGATCCAATTCCTTCGAGACCGACTCCGATTCCAATGCCGAATCCGGGAAGCGTGCACGTTCCGCGTGGACCTCGTTACAATCCTCCGGGCCCGTCGATTCCGGCACCACATCGCCAGGATCACGTTCTCGTAAGACGCACGATCTACACTCACGTTCCTCACTCAGTGCCGAATCAGGTGATCATTTATCACACGCCACGTGACTACTACATGCACGTAAGCCGTCACTACATCTATCGTCGCTGGATTCAGGAGCCTGTGATCTGGACATACACAGATGGCTACTGGGATATGGATGGTTACCCATACTATGTCGATGATGGTTACCGTTACCGCTACAATCCAGTTGAAACTTGTCGTTACGATCTCGTTGATGGAAATGACTACACAGCTGTGCAGACTTTCGAAGACGCGTGTAACGTGGCCTACGATAATTGCGCGATCATGATGGACAACATGAACCAGCAGATCAACAGCGATCGTTACTTCTGTGCTGAACCAGTTGATGATGATCTCGTGGTGGATGATACAACTGAATATAATCCTCTGCCGACAGACATCACTGCTCAAAGACAAGCGGCGATTGAATCTTTCCTTCAGGGCAAAACTTTTATCGATCTCTACAAGGCCGGCCGCGATGGCGTAGGCAAATGTAAAATCGAGAAGAAGGGACTCTTTGCCAGCTGTAAGTACATGGTGAAAGTAGAAGGGAAAGCGTTCCCGGATCCAACAGGCTTTATCTGTTCTTCGCCTGAGAAGGCCGAGCTGGTTGGATGTAAAGAGCCAAACCAGAAAGGCAACGCCGGATGCATCTTAGAGAAGGCCGTGCTTCAGGGTTACTGTCTCGAATAATTTTTGGAAGGAAAAAAGAAGTAAAAAAGAAGGGCCCTTACGGGCCCTTTTTTTTAGATGGTATCTGTAGTGAGCTGACCTGTTTTCGCAGGATCGAGATGATTTTTCAGAGAGCCGGAAGCTGTGCCGTCACCCTGATAAGACATCGAGAAGCGACCATAGTAATCAGAGAGGTCGTTACCACAAGCAGCGCCACCGCCGTGGAGCTGACCGATCACACGGTGCTTGTCATTGAAGAGAGGAGAACCAGAAGAACCTGGTTCAGTTGTTCCCTTGTCATAATCAACAACCCATACGTGAGTCGAATCGCCCGGAGATGAAGTTCCGCCGTAAGCAGACAATTGAGTCGGCTTAGATGCGAACGAAATTGATTTTTCATCGACGTTCGGATGGTGAATAACAGTTGAAGAAGTTCCTACTGCACCAGTTGCGTCCCAACCAGCATAAGTCACATTCCATTCAGCTTTCGGCGCCTGATTCAGACGAACGAGAGTGAAGTCGGAGCGTGAAGCAGCTGCGAGGAAAGTTGATCCAGTCTGGAACTGATCAAGTCTGCCGTCGCGCGGACCTTTACACTTAGAGGTCTGGTAGTTCCAGTAAGTCACGAGTGTAGGAGCGGCATCTGCAGTGATACGGCAGTGGTTAGCTGTCATGAAGAATGGAGTCTTGTCGTTCTTTGTGTTGTTCACCATGAAGCCAGTACAGAAACGTGAACCACCGGTAGAGATAACTGCTACAGAGTTGATCTCTTTTTCCCAGCCGCGTGAATCAGTACAAGCAACGTCGATGTTACAAGAACCAGACTTCGTGGTCGTCTGACCGAAAGTACGGAAACCCTGACCTACGTGAGCGAGTTTGAGCTCAACTTTGTTGGCCACTTCAGCAGGAGCGGTGAGTTCGATGATCGCATCGTCAGTCATGATCACTGGAGTCCAGAGCTGGCGGGCAGAATTGTTGTCTGCAGCTGTGAACGTGCGAATGAACTGAGTACGGTCAGCAGAGTAGATGTTCAGTTCAGCACCTTCAGGAAGGTAGAACTCAGAAAAACCGAAGTTGAGTGAAACTGCGTTCGGAGCTGTCACCTGGTGAGTCCAGGTATAACCGCCGAGCGATTTCTCAAGTACCGGTTCGATGCTCACTTCGTGAGCAACGGCGAAGCGGGGAGCAACACCTTTCTGTTCGAACATGACTTCCTGGTCATGGATCGATTTCACGTCCAACGACTCGAAGTAGGTAGAATTTACGGACGCAAAAGACGTGAATGAAAGCCCGAGCGTAGCTGCGAGCAACAGATGTTTCATGGCTCCTCCTTGAGAGACTTAGCTTCCGGCCATCATTTCAATTCCTGAGTAAGTTTGTAACCTTACATTTCCTTGCTTTAATGAGTGGAAATTTGGCCGACAAAAAGACTCGGAAAAGAAAAGTCATAGACGATGGTACTACGGGGAAATATAGTTAACCAAGTTAACTTTTAAAGATCCCCACAATGCCGGCCAGAAAATTGATCGAAAGTATTCCGCGTTCTATACGCGTATTGAGAAAGCTCACTGTCAGTGCGCTCGATGGCTCACTGACTTTGCATCAGACCCGGGTTTTATATCTTATAAAAGAAGGTCTTGGACAGTCTCAAATTGCAGATTCTCTTCAAGTGTCCGCCGCCGCCGTGTGCAAGCTTATGCACCAGCTTTCTGACAAGGGTTTCATCACCATGTCTCCCGGAAAAGATCGCCGTGAACGCGAACTCATTCTCACGAAAGAAGGTTCGCGGGTCCTCGCAGCAGTGAACAAGCAATTGGAAAAAAAAATCAACAAAGGCCTTGAGGCCCTTTCCGACACAGAGATGAAAGATCTCGAAAAGGGACTTGTGGTTCTGGATAAGCTCATGAGTCAAATTAAAGAAGGTTAAATAATATGCGTCTGCTCTCTCTCTTGCTGTTGATGTTCTCTCTGCCTTCCTTCGCTGCGATATCCCTCCGGGACGCTTTCGAGTCGGCCAAGAAAAACATGGAAAACCTGAAACGTGCCGAGGCCCTTCGTGAAGCCGCCGAAGATCGTAAGACCCGCGCCCGCGGATATGTTCTTCCGACTGTTGCTGGTGTTGGTAACGAAACACGAATTGATAAACCTCAGGTTCGCGCTGGTGCCACCAGTGCCTTTACTCTCACCCGTCAGTACTCGGCCGCTATTCGCGTGACTCAACCACTTCTTCGCGGCGGTCTCATCAGCGGAATTAATTTCGCCAATGAAGATCTCCTCCTTGCTGAATTTAACCGGAGTGCTACAGAGCTCACTCTCTATCAACTGATCATCGGTGCTTACTATAATCTCATTGTCGCGCATGCCGATGCCTCCAACTTAAAAGAGCTTGAGCGACTTTCCGAAAATCGCGTGAAAGAACTTCGTTCGCGGACAAGTGTTGGCCGCTCCAGACGTGGTGAACTTGTTCAGGCAGAGTCGCAACTTCTGACTTCGCAGGCGCAAAGAAGCCAGGGCGATCTCTCTCTCATTGATGCCCAGAAAACTTTTGAGTACTACACTGGTCTTCCTGCCGGAGAGTTGACACCACTTTCTCTGATGCCGAATGATCCAGGAAGTCTGCCGGTGCTCAATGAAAAACTGAAAGCGCGGCCTGACATTCAGGCCTCGGTTCAGCAAGTGAAGATGAAAGAGTCGCAGGTGAAGATCGCGCAGGGTGCGCACTATCCGTCTCTGGATTTTGTCGGAAACTATTACTTCGATCGCACAGGTATTCTTCAGACTTCCCAGTGGGACGCGGCCATTCAGGTAAACGTTCCGATCTTTGAAGGCGGCAGAACTCAGGCGACGGTGAGGGAAGCAGTGGAGAACAAGCGTGTGGCCGAGCTTGATTCCCAGCAAACCATTCGTGTGGCGGAAAGAGATCTTGCCATTCTTTACCAGAACTTCACCGCGATGGTGAATCAGCTTCAGATGCTGAAGGTTGCTTTGAGAAAAGCAGAAGAGAGTTACAAGCTCAATACCCATGATTATTCCAATGGCCAGGCGACCAACCTTGATGTCCTGAACTCGCTGAACGTCTACATCACAACGAAACGAACCTATGACACTCTGGAGGCCCAGGCCCACCAGACTTACAAAAATCTTGAAGCATCTACTGGAGTCCTTCCATGAGTCTTTCCGATATTTCCATTCGTAAACCAGTTTTTGCCTGGATGCTCATGGCCGCCATGATCATCTTCGGTTTTATCTCCATGAGAAAAATGGGGATCTCGCAGATGCCTGACGTGGATTTCCCAATGGTGAACATTGGAGTGATCTATGAAGGTGCCGCTCCTGAAGTCATGGAGCTGGATGTGATCGATCCGATCGAATCCGCAGTTCTCTCGGTGGAAGGGGTGAAGTCTATTACTTCAACCGCAAAACTCGGTAACGCCAACATCTCAGTTGAATTTAACCTTGATAAAGACATCGACGTCGCCGTTTCAGAAATCGAAGCAAAGATTAACCAGGCAGCACGCATGCTTCCGGATGACATTGATCCTCCGACGATCTCGAAGGTAAACCCGGACGATCGTCCGATTATGTTCATGGCGGTGACTGCTCCTGATATGGCACCGAAAGACATCATGTCCTACACCCGTGACCAGCTGAAGGATAAATTCCAGACGGTTTCCGGTGTCGCTGACGTTTTCCTTGCCGGCTACATCGACCCGAACCTCCGCGTTTGGGTTATGAATGATGAACTTAATAAAAGACAGCTCACAGTGACAGACGTGATCGGCGCGATTCAGGCCGAACACAAAGAGGCACCATCAGGATTCATCGAAGATCCGATGAAAGAGAGAAACGTCCGCACCCTCGGTGAAGCGAAAACAGTGGATGAATTTAAGCATCTCCCGATCATCCGTCGAGGTGGTGCCCCGAACTATGTCCCGATGTTTATCGGTGATGTGGTGAATGTCGAAGAAGGCATCGCGGATGTCCGTCGTATTTCCCGCTCCAATGGAAAAAATGCCATCGGTCTTGGTATCCGAAAACAGCGCGGGACGAACACCATGGCGGTGGCGGAAGCCGTAAAAAAGAAAATGCGTGATCTCCAGAAAGATCTTCCTCCGGGAATGGAACTTTCGGTGAACTTCGATACCACGAAGTTCATCGCGGAATCCGTGCACGAGCTTCAGTTCAACATGATGTTCTCCGCACTTCTCACTGCGATTGTGTGCTGGCTCTTCCTTGGTTCTTTTGCTGCCACCATCAACGTTATTCTCGCAATTCCAACTTCGATCCTCGGTGCGTTCATTATCCTGAAGTACATGAACTTCACACTGAACACCTTCACGCTCCTTGGTCTTTCACTTTCCATCGGTATCGTGGTGGATGACGCGATCATGGTTCTGGAAAATATTTATCGTCACCACGAAGAAGGGAAGGACAAGGTCAACGCTTCCCGCGATGGCGCCAACGAGATTTCGTTCGCAGCACTTGCTGCGACAATCGCGATTATGGCGATCTTCCTTCCGGTTGCGATGATGGAAGGGATCATTGGAAAGTTTTTCTTCCAGTTTGGTATTACGATTTCAGTTGCAGTGGCGCTTTCTTATATTGAAGCGATCACACTCACTCCGATGCGTACGTCACGCTTTATGGAAGAGACCAAACGCCAGACCGGAATTGGCCACGCGGTGGACAAGTTCTTTGACTGGCTCGTGAACACTTATACAAGTATTCTCAATGCCGCTCTCTCGCATAAGGTGAAGCTTCTTCTTGTCTCTCTTGTTTTCTTCGGCGTCTCTTTCGTGACCGTGAAGTCAATTCCAAAAGAAATGACTCCGGTGCAGGATACTTCGAACTTCATGATGAGAATCAAATGCCCGGATGGCGCTTCTCTCATGTATACCAATGAAAAAACCCGTCCTATCGAGGAATATCTTCTCCAGAACAAGGCAGTGGATCGTTACTTCGTCGCAGTCGGTGGATTTGGCGGCAGTATGGAAGCGAACTCTTCCAACCTCTTCGTGACGTTGAAAGAGCCAAAAGATCGTCCGATTAATCCGAAGACAGGTAAGCCCTGGTATCAGCCGGATCTTCTGAATGAGATCCGTGCACACTTCGCTAAATACGAAGGCGCCAAAGTCTTCGTACAAGATACTTCACAGGGTGGTTTCTCAGCTTCCGGACGTGGTTTCCCGGTTGAGTTCACTCTCACGGGTGGTGACTTTAAGATTCTTACGGGTACGGCGAAAAAAGTGATGGAAGACATGCGTGCCTCGGGCATCTACGTCGACGTTGATACTGATTACAAAGAATCTGTCATGGAGATCCAGGTATTCCCGGATCGTGATAAGGCGAAGTCCCGGGGTGTATCCGTTCAGGAAATCGGAACGACCATCAATGCTCTCATCGGTGGCGTGGTCGTCGGAAAATATTCCAAGGAAGGTCACCGCAATGACATTCGCGTGAAGATGACCGATGCCTCTAAGGATAAATTGAAAGACCTTGAGAAAATCTTTGTGCGTAACACTCAGGGCGAGGTTGTGAAGCTTCTCGATGTTGTGACGGTGAAAGAGCTTCCGGGTGTTCAGTCGATTAACCGTCGTGCCCGTCAGCGTGCGGTGACGATTTACTCAGGTGTCGCTCCCGGGAAATCTCAGGGTGAGGCCCTAGAGAACGTCAGGACGATTGTGAAGAGACATCTTCCTCCTGGATACAATCTCGTCGAGTCAGGCTCGGCAGAAACTTATAGCGAGGCCTTCCAGTCACTTATTTTTGCCCTCTTCATGGGCATTCTCATTGCGTACATGGTGCTGGGAACCCAGTTCAATAGCTTCATCGATCCAGTGACGGTTCTCATGGCGCTTCCGTTCAGTTTCTCTGGTGCGTTCCTCGCTCTCTGGGCAACCGGACAGTCGATCAACCTTTACTCGATGATCGGTCTCATTCTTCTCATGGGTATCGTAAAGAAAAACTCGATCCTTCTCGTGGATTTCACGAACCAGCGAAGAAACGAAGGCCTGAATGTTCGTGATGCTCTGATGGACGCGTGTCCGAAGCGCCTTCGTCCGATCATGATGACCACATTCGCAACGATCGCAGGTGCCGTACCTCTGGCGCTTGCCTGGGGTGCAGGTGCAGAGTCACTTCGGCCGATGGCAATTGCGATTATCGGCGGATCGCTCGTTTCGACCGCGCTTACGCTTGTGGTGGTTCCGGCGTTTTACTTGCTATTGGCACGGGAAAGAAAAAAAGACTAACGGCCGGGGCCGAAAGGAGATCTTTCGGCCGATTCATTCATCTGATGGATCTTTAAATAGGCCTGGTAGCCTTCTTCAATGTCGCCTTGAAAGTGGATCTTTCCTTTATGGAGAACGATCAGGTGATTGCACACCTGTCGAATCTGATCGATGGAGTGAGAAACAAAGACCGTTGCTCCCGCACTTTGAATGAACTTTCTCATTCGAGAGGCGAACTTTTTCTGAAAGAAAATATCAGCGGCGTCGAAGACCTCATCAAGGATTAGAATTTCACTTGGTACACTGGAAATAAGCGACAGAAGAATCCGTGATTGCATGCCTTTTGAGTAATTATTAAAAGGTATGTCGATGAAGTGACCCAGCTCAGAGAACTCGATTGCTTCCTCCACAATAGGACGAAGATCCTTCAGTTGCGGGAAAAACAATCTCGCAAGAAGATACGCGTTTTCTCTTCCTGTGAGTTCGGAAACAACTCCTGTCCCTGTATCGAAGATGGCCCTCACTTCCAAATTGGATGTGATGGATCCGACCTGGGGGAGGATCATTCCTGCCAGGGCCCGGCAAAGCGTTGTCTTGCCAGATCCATTCGTTCCAATGATTCCAAGACGCATGCCTCGAGTGATATCAAATGAAACACCATCAACAACACTCAGAATTTCGGGTTGTCGCATGAGATATTCAAAAGGGTGCGCAAGCGCAGAAGTAAATACGTCCCGAACACCTTTATGATGATAATGTTCCAGTTCGAAGAAAATCTTGATGTCTTTTACAGACATCAGGACTTCAGAGGCGGAAGTAGAAGTCATTCCGTCTCCTTTTAAATGTCCAAAATGCTATAAACGCGCTCAGTCCTGCGACTCCGCTTCCTTTTAATACCCAGAAAAAGAAGTCTTCCCATGAAGGGCGGATGAATAGCGCACGAAACGGTTCAATGATGTAAACAAACGGGTTCACATCGATGATCCATTGAAAATGTGCCGGCACATATTCTCGAGGATAAAAGACTGGCGTAAGAAAAAATAAAAGGCTCATCATAAAGCCGATAACAAAATTGATGTCACGATAAAACACATTCAACGTAGATAAAATTATGGTTACAGAAGCAGTCATCACCAACAGCGGAATGATGGCCAGTGGTAATCCAAGCAGGGACAGTAAAGGTTGTCCGGAGATAAGATAAACTGGCAAAAGAATGATCACTACAGAAGCGAGAAAGTTAATGAAGTTATCCAGAATCTGAGAACAGAGAATAACCATCGGGCTGATTTTGAAAGAACGCAGAAGATGCGCGTGGGCCACAAATACCGGTGTACCCATGCTGAGAGTGGAAGTAATAAAAATCCAGGGAAGAAGGCCCCCGAGCAGGAAGAGATAGTAATTCGGAATATTAAGTTTCAAAAATTGCTTGAAGACCAGACACTGAACACCGAACTGAAGAATCGGATTCAGAAGAACCCAGATAAATCCTGCGAAAGTTCTCCGATACCGTGACTTCACGGATGCCATTGTAAGTTCCTGGACCTGAATCCAGTATTGAGCCAGTGTCATTGTTTAATTGTAGTGGCAAAAGGCGCGTTTATTAAGGAAAATTTCCCTTATGGACGTATGGCTCTGCCCCTATAAAGAGGGAACTCTCATTCATCTCTATATCCGGCCTGGGGCGCGATCAACAGAGGTCACGGGACTTCATGATGGAAGACTCAAAATGAGAATTTCCGCTCCTCCTCGGGACGGTGAGGCGAATCAGGAGATCATTCATTTTTTGTCTAAGATTCTTGGGCTGAAGAAAAGTGATGTGGAGATTTTAAGAGGAGAAACAGGCAGGTCCAAGGATATTTACGTGAACCTGCCGCCTGAAAGAACTTTTAGTTTGCTGAAACAGCTTTTTTGATTTTCGCTGCGATCGTTTCGATACGGAGAACAACTTCCCCGTTAGCGATTGTTCCACCTTCAACACCAGCGCTACAGTTGCTGGCGTTTTCATCACAGCGATTGACGACCTTACAGCTCTGTTCGTTTCCACGAATGCTTGGACGATAGTCTGTTTTTCCCTGGATAAGAATGCCTTCTACAAGACCAGTCTTCGCATCAAATACCGCTGAACCGGAGTTGCCGTGAAATGTATCAAGAGTAGTAGAAAAACGTGTTGATTCTGAGTTCCTGGTGATTTTCGCACCCGGAGAAACTTTTGTAGGAAGACCAGTCGGGTGACCGATGACCATGAGTTCTTCAGCTGCGTTGACTTTTCCGCTATCGCGGACCTTCAGTGGAGAGCGGCCTACCACTTTTCTGTCGAGACGAATGATCGTGAAATCGAGAGCGTCAGTAAGCTGAGACTCGATCACCTGCTTACAGAGATAAACATTGTTCAGTGAAATATTTTTCGTCGGATCACTTGAAGCTGACTTCATGTTGTAATCAAACACCCACGCGAACGCCTTACATACGCCTTCGGGAGTTGAGAAAGATTTGTAGCAGTGGCCCGCAGTCACAAGAACATCTGGTCCTACGAGAAAGCCAGAACAGATCGGTGCTACTGGCTGGTCTCCGAAAGGTTCGCTCGAGCAAAGGTTCTCGGCATCACGAAGAGGACGAGTATTGATGAGTTCAAATGTGTTCGGAGCTGAACTTTTTTTGATCTGATTGATAGGAATCATGCCGGCGGTGGACTGGGCGAGTGATTTGTGCAGAGAGTTGGAGACCTGATAGATGTCCTGGCGATTGTCTTGTCCGTACACGACTTCAATTTCCGGTGTTGCGGCGAGTACTGGTGTGACGGTGATGAGTGCTAAGACTGTGAATTTCAACATTTAAGGCCCCTGCCAGAAGTGATATTTAGCTCAGGCCGTTATTCCAAATGTAAGAACGAATGCAAACTAACAAATCCTTACATCGTCAGGGAATTGACTGTCTTTTTCTGGCAGCGATGAACAAAAAAAAAGGGGCCCCGAAAGGGCCCCTAGGAGAGAGAGTCGATTAAGCTTTTTTCGCCCACATATTACAGTAAGCAGTTTCCTTCACGAATGGAGCAGAAGCGGCCTTCATCGCAGTCTTCATTGCTGGGAGAGTACACTCACCGGCACCAGGACCTGCAGCAGCGTTCGCTTTGAATTGCTTACAAGTGAGACACTGTTTTCCGTTCTTCATTTGTGGAGATGGATCTTTGTAACCAAGCTTGCCTGGAGTTACGAAAACACCAGCGGCAAGAGCTTCATTGAAGAGACCGCCAGCTTTGCTGACTACTGAGGAAACAGCAGCGAAGAGGAAAGTGCTCTTGAGAAAATCACGTCTTTTCATGTTTGGGTCCTTTGTTAGTGAAGAAAGAAGTTCATTTAGTTGTAGTCCGATTGTACCACAAAAAAAACTTCTTTCTCATAGGGAAAACGTGTCTTCGTGAGTGTTCTATATAGCAAACTTTTGTTCGCATTATTTGTAGACACCATTGCGAAAAGCCACTTACACTTTAAGTATGAAATCACATCCTAAATCATTTACTTTTATCGATCTTTTCTCTGGCTGCGGGGGTTTGTCACACGGGCTTGAGATGGCGGGCCATCGTTGCCTCCTTGGCGTTGACGCCAACAAAGAAGCGATTGAAACGTTCGCGGCAAATCATCACCACGCGGCAGTTTATTTAGGAGACATTAAAAAACTCTCAGACAAAAAAGTGCGTGAGCTCATCGGACAAAAAACGGTCGACATGGTGGTCGGTGGTCCTCCCTGCCAGGGTTTTTCTACCGTCGGTAAAGGTGAAGTGGAAGATGAGCGCAATCAGCTCTTCCGTGAATTCGTTCGCATTGTGAAAATCACCAAACCGAAAGTGATTCTCTTTGAGAACGTTACCGGCATGGTCGCCAAAAAAAATGAACGCATCCTGAAGCAGATTTTCATGCATTTTGAAAAGCTCGGTTACAACATGGATGCGCGGGTTCTTTCTGCGGAAGAATTTGGAGTGCCGGAAAAACGTCGTCGCGCGATCATCATGGGAGTGCTTGGTGGTGAGTGTATGTTCCCGGAGATCACTCATGGAAAACGGGCGAAGACGAAAGTTATCACTGTGAAAGAAGCGCTGAAAAATCTCAAAGCGAAAGACGGACGCTTATACAATCACAACGTGAAACTCGCTGAGATCAAGAACGATGCTGATCGCGAGCGTTTGAAATTTATTCCTGCCGGATGCGGAATCCGTTACGAGCACGATGAGAAAAATTACCTGCCGAAAAAATTAAAGTATGGCATCAACTGGAAAGAGCTTCGCGAAGGTCGTTTCCGTCAGACTCGTCTTCAGCGTCTGCCTTTGAATGAACCTTCTCCAACTATCCTCACTTCACGCACGAGTTATTACCATCCGACTGAGGCGCGCTACCTCACACCGAGAGAAGCAGCTGCCTGCCAAAGTTTCCCGAACGATTTTATCTTCCATGGCTCGCAGACCGCAGTCTTCCGTCAGATCGGAAATGCAGTACCGCCATTGCTTGCAAAGGCCCTAGGTGAGACAGTAAAGAAACTCACCTTCGGCAAAAGAAAAGTGGCGAAGAAAAAACTCGAGCCGGTGCTCGCGAAAAACGCTTTCCATTATCACGAGCCGACTTACCTCTAAGGAAAATATGGAAGTTCTGAAGAAGGCCCTGAGTTATCGAATGCTTTGTCTTCTTCTTCTCGGATACGCCGCTGGACTTCCGCTACTTCTCATCGGAGGAACTCTTCAGGCCTGGATGAATGATTCTCAGGTTGATCTCGGAACGATCGGCATGGTTTCACTGATCGGTCTTCCTTACACCATCAAGTTTGTCTGGGCACCATTCCTTGATAGATTTAAAATTCCTTTTTTCAGCCGTCGCAAAGGCTGGATGATTGTTTTCCAGGCCCTTCTGGCAGTTTCACTCTTTGCGCTTTCCATGGTGAATCCAAAAGAACATCTCATGATGGTCGGGATCATCTCTCTCATGATTGCTTTCTTTTCTGCTTCACAAGACATTGCCCTCGATGCCTATAGGAGGGAAATTCTTCCGGATGAAGAGCTTGGGTTCGGTTCTTCGGTTTATGTCACCGGTTACAGACTCGGCATGCTCGTCGCAAGTTCCGGTGCACTTATCCTGGCAGATCAGATTCCGTGGTCATCCGTCTACAAATGGATGGCGGTGTGCATGGCCCCTGCAGTTCTTTTCACCATCATTTCTCCAAAAGAGCGCACGGACATCAAGGCGCCTGAGAACATGAAAGACGCGATCGTCGGGCCATTGAAAGAATTTTTCTCGCGCAATGGTGCAGTCACCATTCTTCTTTTTGTTCTTCTTTTTAAAGTCGGCGATCTTATGGCCGCCAATCTCACTACACCGTTCTTTCAGGATATGGGCTACAGTAAAACTGAAATCGGAACTGTCGCCAAAAGTGTTGGTGTCATCACGACAATTGTCGGTGGACTTTTCGGTGGTGCCCTCATGCTCCGGATTCCCATAAAGGCTTCACTTGTGATCTTCGGGATTCTCCAGGCAGTCTCGACACTCGGATTCGCTCTTTTGTCCAAACTTCCGGTTTCGTGGACTAACCTCTCTGCGGTCATTGGCTTTGAAAATTTCACGGCAGGGATGGGGATGGCGGCCTATGGTGCTTTTCTCGCCGCTCTCACCGACAAACGTTTTACCGCCACTCAATATGCGCTCCTGACGTCCATTATGGGAATCGCACGAGTCATTCTTCCAGCGCCGACCGGTTATATGGCCCAGGCCTTCGGGTACGATATGTTTTTCGTGATCTGCGCACTCGCAGCGATACCCGGATTGCTTCTCTTGATACCTGTGTTTAAGTTATCGAGGCCAGCGGCAGTTGAGGCGTGATTGGATCCGGTGATTGGTATAGTGATCTTCCGGCGTTCTTAGATTTCTCTCATTCGAGTCTGCGGTCTTGCAGGCCTTGAAAACCGGCAATCCATTTTTCTTTATCACCGTCTCTGCATTGTTATTCAACAGAATATCCACGAGATCATAATCATTGTTCTGAATCGCGTAGTAGAGCGCGGGACGATCATTCTTATCCAGAAGATCAGGATCGGCATTAAAGCGAAAGAGAAGAAGGACAAATTCTTTCTTCTTAATCTCAACTGCCTTCACGAGAGGCGGAGTTTCTGTATCGTCCGGGCCATTGGCGGAAACGTTCAGAGAAAGAAGTGATTGCGCGATCTCAAATCCGTTCATGTCGTTGGCCGATTCCATCGTGAGAATAAGCGGATTCATGAGTGCAAACTCTTTAATGACTTCCGGATGATAAGAGATGAGTTTCCTATAATTCACAACATCACCGTCAAGGAGGATCTGGCGGAATGTTGGCATAGTTGGAGCGCCATTTTCCAGGTTCATGAGGCCCTGAAGAAAAAGACCCAGATCTTTTCTTCCGAGGTATTCCGCCAGGGCCTGCGGAGTACGGCCCTTGTTATTAAGGATGTCGAGTTCACATCCAGCACGCACGAGCATCTTCGCTGAATCATCAAAGCCGGCCTTAATCGCCTTATGAAGAGCGGAGTCGCCGAGGTCATCCTGGGCATCCAGGTCGGCCTGATAAAGAATCAGAGAAGAGATCGTTGCGGTATCTCCGAGATAGGCCGCCACCATGAGCGGAGTAAAACCCGGGGTGTCGATTTGCTGCGTTTTTAAATTCGGAGAGGCACCCTTCTCGAGAAGAATATTTCGTACGAGTGGGAAACGTTTTTTAATCGCATACGTGAGGAGAGTTTCGCCGTCATCGAATGGTTCATTGAGAGACAGATCAGGATTCTGGAAAATCACGAGACGAAGATTTTGAGTATCGTTGGCCTTCACAGCTTTGCGAAGCTCGTTTCTGGCCTCAAATAAGCGATCCGACCCCGTCATTTGATCGGGGTGATTCGTGGAGACTGGGCCTTTTTCTTCCTTCTTTCCGCAGGAAAAACACAGGAGTGCGGTGAGAAGAAGGAGCACAGGGGAGACCATGAATTTCATTGAGAGGGACTGTACTAAGAAAGGGCCTAAGAAGGGCGCAAATGGAAAAGTTTACGTATAAAAAAAGGGCCCCAGAGGGGCCCTAATTGTTTGAAATTTCTTAAGAACTCTTAGTAAACCATGTGTGGGTTACGCTTAGAAAGCTCGATCAGGCGCTGGAAGCGCTTGTCTTTCAGGTTGTTGAGGTAAACGAAGAGAACGCCGCCTGCTTTACGACCCTGATCATCGTTACCAACGATACCGAGGAAGCCAACGTTCTTGTTATTGATGTTCACACGCCAGTAACCAGAGATTCCAGCTGTCTCAAATCCGAACGGCATCCACACACCGAAGAGAGTCTTGTGGAAGAAGAACGAAAGATCGAAGTTGTGAATTCTTGTGTCGAGACGGAGTGAGTTCTCGAGGTGACCACCTGGGATACCTGGAACCGGACGGCCGTCAGGAAGAGTGTTCGCATCACCAACACCGATGTTGATTGATTCGAGATCAGTTGTATCGAGGTAGAGAGAGAACATCATACCGCCATCGATGATGTTCGGAGCGAATTCAACCTGAGATTCACGAGTCTCAGGAATCGGAGCTTTTACACCAGCGTCGATATTGAGGTTCAAGAACTTCACAGTGACAACGGCCTTACCATCAACGACGTTGAAGAAAGGTCCTTTGATACCATTAATTTCTGGCATCCCACCGCCTTGCTGTCCGCAAGCAGTAGAGAGAACAATCGCAGCACACACGAAGGCAGCTTTGAACGGGCCAAACCAAGTTTTCATTCAATCATCCTTTTTTGAATTGAAGCAGGAGCTTCCGCAAACATTATTTTATATGGAGAATAGTTTAGCAACGAGTGGCAGAAATTTCTAAGACATCTGCATCAATTTGTTAGATAATTTTTCAATGTTAGCGACTGGCACTCTCTCGAAGATGAAAACCACTCAATCTTCGCCTGTAAAATACGAATTGACGCTGGGCGAGGTGCACTATGATATCACCTCGCTGGTCGGTAAAACGATTCGTCTTACTTACTCGGGAAATATCTTCTGCGAAAACTGCGGCAAAAAGACCAAGAAGTCTTACGCGCAAGGATTCTGCTATCCATGCACGATGAAGCTCGCCGAATGCGACCTGTGTATTTTGAAACCGGAGACGTGCCACTATGATAAGGGCACTTGTCGCGAGCCCGAGTGGGGGCTTGAAAATTGTTTCCGACCTCATGTGATTTATCTCGCGAATTCTTCGGGCCTCAAGGTGGGGATCACGAGAAAAACACAGGTGCCGACGAGATGGATTGATCAGGGCGCTACCGAGGCCTTGCCGATTCTTGAAGTGAAGAATCGTTTTGTCTCCGGACAGATCGAAGTGATCTTCAAGAAGATGGTCGCAGATAAAACGGACTGGCGAAAAATGCTCAAGGGCGATCCGGAAAAAATCGATCTCGTTGAGTGGAAAAATAAACTTCTCGCTGAGCTCGGTGAACACCTGAAGGCCCACGAGTACACTGTCCTGGATGAACCGGTCGTGAAGTTCAGTTATCCGGTGAATAAGTATCCGGAGAAAGTGAGCTCGTTCAATCTCGATAAGACGAGTGAGATCAAGGCGAAGCTCTCGGGCATCAAAGGGCAGTACCTGATTTTTGAAACCGGTGTCCTCAATGTCCGGAGCCACACCGGATATGAGGTCACCATCGAAGCGCATGAGGCGGAGCAAGATGGAACCCAAAACAATTTATCTTAAAGACTATTCTCCCTCAAAATTTCTCATCGATGCCGTTGATCTTGAAGTTGAAGTCTTCGAGGAAAAAACCATCGTTCGTTCGCAGTTAATCATCAGAAAAAATACTCCGGGGCAGGCCCACCTCGAGCTCAATGGCGAAAACATGAAGCTCATTCAGGTCAGCATGGATGGCAAAGAGCTCGGAGGAAATGAGTATCAACTCTCTGATTCAATGCTGGTGGTCCTGAACGTGACGGAGTCACGGTTTACTATCGAGACGACTATCGAAATTGATCCCACTCATAATACGGCGCTCGAAGGATTTTATCGTTCGGGTGAACAGCTTTGTACGCAATGTGAGCCGGAAGGTTTCCGGAAGATCACTTACTACATCGATCGTCCGGATGTGATGGCGAAGTTCAGAACAAAGATGATCGCCGATAAAAGAAGATTTCCTTTTCTTCTTTCCAACGGCAATCGGATTGCCAGTGGTGATCTGGGCCAGCGACATTGGGTGCAGTGGGAAGATCCATTCAGAAAACCAAGTTATCTCTTTGCCATGGTCGCGGGTGACTTTGATGTCGCCCGGGATCACTTCACCACAAAATCCGGCAGGAGAGTGGAGCTGGAAATTTACGTGGACAAGGGCAATCTCGGGAAGACCCGTCACGCGATGGAGTCACTGAAAGAATCCATGAAATGGGACGAAGATACTTTCGGCCTGGAATACGATCTTGATATCTACATGATCGTGGCAGTTGATTCTTTTAACATGGGCGCCATGGAAAACAAGGGCCTCAATATTTTCAACTCGACTTATGTTCTTGCGGACGACAAGTCAGCGACTGATCATGATTTCCAGGGAATTCAATCAGTGATTGGGCATGAGTACTTCCATAACTGGACCGGGAATCGCGTGACTTGCCGTGACTGGTTTCAGCTCACTTTGAAAGAAGGTCTCACCGTTTATCGCGACCAGGAATTTTCTTCGGACATGCTCTCACGAGCGGTGAAGAGACTTGAGGATGTCCGAGTGTTGAAGGACAGGCAGTTTGCCGAAGATGCTGGGCCGATGGCGCATCCGATCCGTCCATCCAGCTACATTGAGATCAATAATTTCTATACGTCGACGGTCTATGAAAAAGGCGCGGAAGTCATTCGCATGATTGCGACCTTGATCGGAAAAGAAAATTTCCGGAAGGGCATGAAGAAATACTTCGAGCTCTTTGACGGCAAGGCAGTGACGACGGAAGATTTTGTTCATGCGATGGAAGTCGCAAGCGGGAAAGATCTTTCTCAGTTTAGAAACTGGTATGAGCGTCCGGGTACCCCGACGATCATTGTGGAAAGTGATGTTCGCGGCGAAGAACTCTTTTTGAAGTTCCGGCAGAAATATCCCCCGACGACGCTGAAAGTTTCAGATGGAAATGTCCTTCATGTTCCCTTCCGTGTTGGAGTTCTCTCGGATAAAGGCGAGGACGAAAAACTTCTTGAAATTAAAAACATGGAAGAGATCACTTGCTTCAAAGTTTCCGGCACTCCCTATCTGTCGCTCAATCGCGGCTTCTCCGCACCGGTGAACGTGGAATACGACTATTCCCTCGGTGAACTTCTTCATCTCATGGGCCAGGACACAGATCCTTACTGCAAGTATGAGGCGACCCAGAAAGTTTATGACCGCATGATTCAGGAAGATCTCTCGCACCTGAAAGCGCACGAAAAACTTCCGCAGGAACTTCCGGATGATTTCCGGAAAGCAATGTCGGAGCTTTTAAATGATGAAAGAATTGATCTGTCGTTTAAGTCTTTCCTACTGGATTTACCATCAGAAAGCGGAATTTCTCAGGAGATGAATCGACCGGACTTTGATGCGATTCACGCCGTTCATAAAAACCTCGAAAGAAAAATCGGTCACGCTTTCCATGACTGGTTTGAGAAAGAATACCATCGGCTGAATGGCGGAAGAAAATTCGAACTGACTCCAAAGGCCTTCGGGGAAAGGGCACTGAAGAACAAGGCACTTCATTATCTGGTCTCTTCAGACTCTGCTGGCAGCAAGAAAATCCTCGCTGATCACTATGAGCGTGCGACGAACATGACCGACGAAATTGCGGGACTGGCGGGATACGTCCGTTCAGGAGTTAGTCTTGATCACCCGGCAGTGAGAAAATTCTACGATAAGTGGAAAGGTGATTCGCTGGTCATGCTCAAGTGGTTCGGAACTCTCGCGGCGTTTTCTCCGAAGGCCGAAGCAGTGGCGAGAATCCGTGTCCTCGAAAATGATCCGCTCTTTAAAAAAGAAGTCCCGAATTACATGCGCGCGCTTTATTTTCAGTTTGCCCGAAACAATCTTGTGTCGTTTCACCAGAAAGACGGCAGTGGATATGAATTTCTGGCCGAAAAGATCCGCATGATTGATAAGATCAATCCACAAGTCGCTTCGCGAGGGGCGACGTCTTTCTCTTTCATCAGGAAAGTAGATCCGGACCGGCAGGGGGCAATGAAGAAGGCGCTTCAGTCGATCCTATCGAATCAACCTTCGCGGGATACCTTTGAAGTGGTTTCAAAGTATCTTGCCGACTGAAATCTCGCCTTCGCCCGACGAGGGGAGAAGGTTTTTGTTTTCCACCCGACGAAAACAAGGATGAGGGCCAAGAGTGAAGAAGGAATCAGGACGTTTTCCATAGTTTCTCCTCTCTTAATTATGCAATAGGTCCAGATCCGGCGCTACTAACCCAGTGTCCTTCCGGGGAAAATGGTGGTAAACTAGGTTTATATCATCATTGATTTCAGGCTGTTAAAGTTAAGAGACACTCATGGATCAGACACTTTCCCTTAGGCAAAAAGCTCTCAAAATTAATCTCGCTAAACGTTTTTATGGCACATTTGCCGAAATCGGCGCGGGTCAGGAAGTCGCAAGACACTTCTTCCAGGCGGGAGGTTCTTCCGGATCTATCGCGAAAACCATCTCCGCTTACGACATGACTTTTTCTGATCACATCTATGGCAAGGAATCTTCCGGTCGCTATGTGTGTGAATCGCGCTTATCAAAAATGCTCTCCAAAGAGTACGAGCTCCTTCAGGAAAGACTCGGTGACACTCGCGGAAAGGATCATCAGTTTTTTGTTTTCGCTAACACGGTGGCCGCGCTCAATTTCAAAAGAACCAATGAGGCCCACGGCTGGATGGGTGTGCGCTTTCAGGACACTCCCGGTGGAGAGTACAGTGAAGTTCTGATCCATGTTCGCATGCTTGATCCGCAGAACGTCCTCCAGCAGGATGCTCTCGGAATCATCGGTGTGAACCTCGCTTACGCATCTTTGTTTTTGTATCGCTATCCGGAAGCTTTTGTTCGCTCACTCATGGATCACCTCGATACTTCACGAATCGAAGTGAATTTCATCCGCTTCAACGGCAAGGTCTTTAAGGACGTGGATAATCGCCTGATGAACCTCATGCTTCTTGAAGAAGGCATGACCCACGCGATTATGTTTGATGAGCAGGGTGATGTGGTTCTTCCGAGTGACTTCCTCTATAAAAAAGAAGTTCTTGTTGTCCGCGGCTCTTATCGCCCGCCAACACTGGTGTCCTTTGACATGATCGACAGCGGGAAAGCAAACTTCGCCCGTGATATCGGAAAGAAACCTGAAGAGATCGTCACGATTTCAGAGATTACGGTTTCCACTTTGAAGAGCGATGATGGCGCAATCACCAAGGAAGATTTCCTCGCACGCGTGGATCTTCTCTGCGCCCTCGGACAAAAAACGCTGATCACAAACTATCCGCAATATTACAAACTCGCTAATTACTTTGCACGCATGAACGTTCCGCACCTCGGACTCGTTCTCGGGATTTATAACTTCCAGCAAATCTTCACTGATGAGTACGCCAACGTTGAGGGTGGAATCCTTTCTGCGCTCGGGCAGCTCTTCCGCTCTTATGTGAAGGTTTACATCTATCCGTACAAGTCAGAAGAAGGACAGCTTGAGACACTTGAAAACCTGAAAGTCTCTGGGGAACACAGGCATCTCTATGATTATCTGGTTTCTAGTAAGCAGGTAAATACGGTTGAGAATTACAGCAAAGACCTGCTTCATATTTATTCTTCGAAAGTTCTCACAATGATTGTGAATAACGAACCTGGCTGGGAAAAGATGGTTCCACCGTCAGTGGCAAAGACCATCAATGAGAAGTGTCTCTTCGGTCATCCGTGTTTTATCGGAAAGAAAAACGAAGGTCCTAAAGGCCCACACAGTTAAGTGCTTCGTGGGCCTCATCGTTACCGTAAACTTGCTTCACGATTCCTGACATTCCATCCGCAACCACTTCCATAAAGGGATCACGGTATTTGTCTGACTCTACATAGAGTCCGTGGCCCGCTGTCTTGAAACGACAGTCATAGATTTCAGCTTCACCCAACTCGCGAAGAGTTTTCAGGAAGAGATGCGTGCCTTTCGGATTGGCGATGCGATCGGCGTCGGTGGAAATCGAGATGAGCTGAATATTGTTTTCGGCGAGATTCTTATTGATTCTAGGCATGCGCTGATTGAGCTTCTTGAACCTGCCGTGAGGGAAAAGCATGTCAAAGTGAGCGTCGTTGGCAGTTTTGACCCACGACCAGTCGGCACCGACAGTTTCAAATCCACTCCAGGCGCGAAGGTTATCCGTAAGTGACATGCGTTCCGGAGAGTGACTGATGGTATTACCGGGAGTGAAAGTGCCTGTGGCCTTCACCACGAACTCCGGAATCGAACGATCAGCGTAAACCGGAGTCCTCGCTCCGAGGAGCGGCTTCAAAGCATGAACCAAAGTTTCTGCGATGGTGAAGCCGTATGGGATAGGGATGAGAGTATCGGTGCCCATGCCGCGAAGATAAGGGCTCTCCATGGTGATGCGGGAAACGTTTTTGATCCACGGTGCCTTCGCAGAATCTTGCCCCATGGAAAGCATGAGATACATCGAACCGGTCGAATGGGCATTGATCGTAATTTTCTTTCCTGCGTTTTCACGAACCGCAATGTCCATCACGAAGTTCACATCATCCACGTGCTCAACGACGTCATTGATGTGGGCAATTCCCACCGGGAGCTGGTTCAGGTTTTCCTGAAGTTGTTCATTCCTGAAAGTGGTTTCGGCAATCTTGTTCGCGAAAGCTTTCTTCACTTTCTTTCCGTGCTTCACGACAAATTCCGCCAGCGGACGGGAGTTGGCGATCGTCTCGCCGTATCCCTGAAAGTCGAGGATGTAGACCGGTCCGAAACCTTTCTGGATGAGATCATAGGCCTGCTCAACATTCAGATGCCGATATCCGGTGAAGCCGGGAAGAAGCACGAGAGGTTTATCCGAAGATTTTCCTTCAAAGCGCGAAACAATCTGGCAGGCAGTGATTTTATTCTCACAGCCTTCCGAACGATAATCCACGCGTGAGTTCCAGAGCTGGTCCAGCTCAGGAACGTCGGTCCTGGAAAGTTTCTCGCGGAGTTCAGGGTAAGAGAGTGAGGAGAGAAGGGGAACCACCTTGTCCTGGGTCCTGGTATTGAGTCTTCCTTCCGGAATTGCAAATGCAGTAGAAGAAAGAAGAAGGCCCAGGGCAAGAGTGCGTTTCATAAAATCCTCTTAGAGCTCAGGCGTAACCTTTGCGATAAGTTCAGCTTCAGAAAGTCCTGTCGCTTGCTCGTAAATTTCAAAGATGGCCTTGTCTTCCTGAGAAAGTGCTTCACCATCATTTGATTTCTGGACTGCCATTTTGAGTGCGTCTTTAGCAGCATCAGAACCGATGTTTACATACGCTTCGCCGTTATCAGCAAAGACGACAAGACCAGCGAGGAAACCCCACTCAACTGATGTAGTAGTCGTAGTGAGCATACCGCCGAGAGCGATGTATTTATCATGAAGGCCCGCAAGGAAAGCGGCCACGGCGAATGTTTGTGAGGAAGCAATCATGAGAGAGAGGGCGAGGACAAATTTTTTCATATAAGAACTCCTGAAGCTAAGTTAAGAGGGGTTCTTTCTATCACTGCCAAGCGTCAAGTAGCCAGATTCATTGTAAAAATTGCATTGCGGCCTAGGGTAGTATTCTCGTGATTTCTGAGACTTCTAGGATCCGCGCCCCATTGTTTTGGAGGAGACCGCGCACTTTTTCGGAGTCCACACCCCTCGAGCGAACGGCGTGATCGATGGTCATGGCCTCAGCATTGATCCGATCAATCATCCCTACATAGTCATAGTTTTTGTCATAGAAGGGATACTCAAGACGGAAGTTTTTGTTCAAAACAAAAAGCGAGTTCAGTCCGGTATTCGGGTCATAAGCAGTAAGGCGATACCCTTCATCGATTTTTTTCATGTCATGAAGAAGAATCACGTGAGCATAGTCGCTTGCGGGTTTTAATTTTCCTTTCTCACTCATGCCGATGATGAGTGGGACAAAAAGTCCTTCATTAAGCATGGCCTTCACTCGTTTCTCAGTCACTTTGTCAAAGAGCTCGCGTTCAAGAACGTTTTCTGCCATCTGGGAGAATTTATCTTTCTGAAGAGAGGCCTGAAGAGTGCGGATAAATTTCTTCAGCTCTTCCTTCGGAATATCACCCGTGAAGTCGGCGATGTTTTTGTAACCGGCGATGATCGCAAATTTTCCATTGAAGATGTCTTTCATGACGGAGAACTTGTCGATACTTGTCCAGGGAGAAACTTCCGGCATAAAGATTGCGCGCTCAAGAAGTCCTTTCTGAAGAAGAACGAGAGCGTAACAGCTGCCTGCCTCGCCTTTGAAGTCGATGGCGTTGTTGAGCGCCACAATTCCGCGGGCCTTCAGAGTGTCGTAGTCATCCTTGATGGATTTCACGTTCTCAGAGAGATCGATGTAGAGGAAAGTTCTGACCGTAGATGAGAAGACATCAACGTCGAGTCCGTAGTCAAGTCGCTGAGAGAGAATCCATTTATCAGATTTAGTCCGGATGTAACGACCGACGTTCATTTTTTTGTAAGTGAGCGCGAGATCTTCAGTGAATGAGATCTGTGGAAGCGGGATGCTTACATTCGCGGAATTTTCACCACTCCAGGAAACGTGAATGATAGGATGATTATGTTCAATCACGAGCTCATGCTTGAACGTTGAAGCTTTCGGGAGTTCCGCGCCTTCCAGACGAATATTCTGGAGACTGATGATCTTCTTCTTGTCAGGATTTCTAAATAGGTTTTTGATCGTGAACTGATTCACGTCATTTTCAAAGCTCAGTAAATAACGAAGCAGCGACTGAGCTTTCTTCTTTTCTTTTTCCGGGGCTTCAGAGTTCAGGAGCCAGAGGAGTTTCAGGTAAGATGACTGGCGGAGAGTGATGTTTCTTTCTGCGAGCATGGAGAGAAATGAGGCCTTCCATTCTTCCGGAAACGAAGAACCAACCCCTTCATCCGCAAACTTCTTCGCGATACGAACTCTCTCGGAAGCTCCATCCTGAAATTTTGTTGTTTGTTCTACCAGGCCCTCTTTCCGAAGATTGTCGTCCACTTTCCAGGGAAAATTCTTGTTATTGATTTTTCTCCCGGTTGCCACTTCGAGAGTGTGAGCGGCAAAGTAGGAACAGTTTTTAGTGAGAAAGAGATAGTTCTCGCCAAGCTCACGCTCCTGGTAATGACGGATAAAATCTACAGCTTTCGCGACTTCTTCATCGGTGAGTTTAAGATCAAATACTGTCAGTGTGCGATTCTCATTGATGGTTTTGAGCTTTTTAAAATCATAAAAAGATGAAAGATCCGCCTTCACGGGATATTTCTTTCCCAGACCCGCGCCATGGATGTATTTCTTCATTGGATTTTCATTACGGGGAATGTCGGCGACAAATTCAACCACCAGATCAAGGAGGCCACCATCCTTATCCGGCGAGAGCTTCAGGGCCACATGTCCGAAGGAAGACTCAAGGCCCCTGGCTGGCCCGACATAAATCAGTGAGATCTTCTTAGTCTGGTCAAAGACATCTGCCCGTCCCGGAAGGGTCAGGAAGAAAAGAAAAAGAACCGGCCATAAGGACAGTGATCGGAACATAATGGAGATGATTTGCAATCAACATGCCCGACGAGGAGAAAGACCTTCAAGGGGTTAGGGCGACCTGGCCGTCAAACATTTTGACAGGAGTCAGTGGAGGTCACTCAGGAGATCCGGAAGCTCATTACAGAGGAGGGGAATACCTTCTTTCTGGATAGGGGCGGAGAGCAGGTCAACTTCAACGAAACGGGAAAAACCAAGGAGATGATAGTCCATGATTTCCCACAAAAGCTTTTCAGGACTTCTGATTTTTTTTAGCCGTGCTTGCTCAGTCTCCTTTGGAAGGAACCAGGCAAAGCGATAAATTGATTCCACAAGGTGGCGCGTGAGGCACCAGTAATCCGGCTGTCCTTTAAACTCATTAATGATTTCTCGAGAACGGGAAAGGAGTTCTTCCTGTTTTTTCTCTTTCACAAGCTTTCGCAGCTCTGTCTGATAATTTCTCCAGGGAACATCCGCAATATCATACTCGGGATATTTTCTCTGTGCCGGATCAAATTCAGGCGCCCGATTCATGGGAATAAATTCATCTTTCAGTACCGGAAGGCCCCGTAGATGAAAATAAGAAGCACGAAGGTCGTAAAGCCAGGCAGAAGTTAAAATAAGTTTTTCAAGGTGAATCAACTTACTGAAGACCGCATCCGATTTCCCATTGGTGAGTGCCCGGTAGTAGGGACGTCTTTCCTTATTGATGGAAATAGACTGTTTCACGTGGGAGGTGAAATATTTTGCGTGCGCCGAAAAAGAAATGAGGACAAGAAACAGAAACTTCATCGCGCTTCTTCCGTTTCCTTCTCTCCCACTGTCGGGGTTGAAGTTTTTCCGAGTTTTTTCATGGCATGTTCACGACAAAGATCAATTTCGCTTGCGGTGATCTCACCGGCATGGCCCATGATCGCGGAAAGTTTCACGCCGTGTTTTCTGGCAATGCGATCGATCTCACACACCTTGTCGTAGTGAAGATCGCGCGAGATACTAAAGGGTTCAAATCTTCCTTCCAGAGCAAGAAGAGCTGTTTCCGCGAGACACGCATACACTGAAGTCCCTGGTAGGCCCAGAGTGTGTGAGATATGAATGTCACCCGGAAGTTCCACTTCACCACTGGCAATCACGAGAACGTCAGGGCGTTTGGCTGCATCATCGAGGCTGATATCAAAAGGGCGGCTCACGTCGCAGATCACGCAACCTGATTTCACCTTATCGATATCCATGACCGCTTCGCCTTGAGCAGATGTGGAAGTGATGATGAGATCACATTCCGCTGAATAACGATCAGGGGAACTGGTGCCGATGATCTCGGCATGCGGGTTTTGCTCTTGAAGCTCGCGCACAAGTTCAAGAATCTTGTACGGGCGCGGGGCCGCGATGATAATCCTCTTCCATGAATTCGTGAGAATCTTCGCGCAGATTTTTCCGATACTGCCGGTGGCTCCCACCACCATGGCAGTGCCTTCGTAGACATTATCATTCTTAGTGACGAGTCCCATTTTCTCAACCGCTAGACCTGCTGCCCAGAGTGTAGAAGCACTGGAAAGAGAATTTCCGGTGGTGACTGGGATCGGTGAACGGGAGTTTACGGTCACGCCTGCATCGCCGACAATTTTTGTATAAGCGCCAAGGCCAATGATCTTCGAGCCGCGTTTCATTGCCATATCACACAGACGATTCAAGGCCTTGTACATTTTCTCCGGAGATTGCTTGAGCATCATCTTCGGAGTCATGGCGATAACGAAAAGATCACCTTCCACTTCCTTGCCGGTAGCAGCGGATTTGATCCCGGTGATCTTCCCGTAATGATAGCCCGGAATGTTGGCGGCGATTTTCTCGACATGCGGAGCGACCGGAGTATTTGCGAGTGGTTTCCAGGTCGGTGAAAGGAAAAACTGATTGGCAG
>JBJMLZ010000001.1:0-5526 GCA_045805035.1 Bacteriovoracaceae bacterium | reverse complement strand
GTCACCTTGAGCGGCAAGGTTCCCAATCGCGAAATGAAGTGGGAAGCGGAAAACTGCGTGGCGGATCTCCCTGGTGTCTGGGAAGTCTTCAACGAATTAAGGAGTGCAAATGCCTAACCATTCATGGATGTCTGAGAGTAACTACGGCGGCACCGATAAAAATTCCGGGCCTAAAGAAAACATTCAGTACGGCGAAACCGGCCAGAACATGCAGGAAGAATTCGGTGTGCCCGATGAACAACTGAAAGAACAAGTCATCCAGGCGCTCACCGATGACATGCACGTCGATGCGACTGACATTAAAGTGGATGTGGATTACGGCAAGGTCACTCTGACCGGAATTGTTTCCCAGCGCTCAATGATGAAAGCAGCGGATGAATGTGTGCGAAACATTCCAGGTGTCACCGAACTTATTAATGATCTTAGAATTCAGATGACCTGATCGGAAACGTCTCGCCCCAGACTTTGATCGTGACATCATTCAAATCAAAATTCTTCTGATCAAGAAGCGATCTCAAGGCATACACGCGATCAACAGATTTTTTCCACTCCACACGGGTCGCGGGATCCGTCGCATGCAGAAGCACTTGTTCTCTTTCTTCGAGGAAGGAATATAAGAAACTCATTTCATCCTCGGAAGGTTTCATCCGCCCAAGAATTCCCGAGAGCGAATCCGGATCATCGCCATCACCGTGCTGGATGATCGTGTCGTAGATAATGAGATAAGCAAGCGGCGTTTTTAAATGAAGTTTTTTTAAGTATTCGCGCGCAGGCTTCTTATACATGTCATCGACGAGCGAATCCTGGGCAAGCTCAAATGCCTTGCCTTTACACTCAGAGCGATAGTCTTTCACAAATCCGCGCAGGCCCGAAGTTTCCGAACTCTCGGCGTCTGCAATTCTCTTCAGCTCAGGTAAATATTTTTCAAGCGCCCCACGATAGCGTTTCACAAACTCGTACAAATCACCGGTGGCCGATGTGAATCCCGCTTTCCCCGCAGTGTAACCGCGGCCATCGTGAATGTTTTCGATGTAACAGTACTGGACCTCGGTCGTTCCATTCTCAAACGCAGAGAGAATCTGATCGACCTTGAACTCAAGTGCGGCGCTGAATAATAAAGGCAAAAAGAACATACCTTATTGGACTCAGCACCTTCTCCTTTGGCAAGAGAACAACTAAAATTAATGTATGAACTCGCCTCTACTGTGGCTTGTTGCCGTGGGTTTTTTCATGGAAACCCTCGATGCCACGATCGTGAACACCGCTCTCCCCACCATGGCCCGTGACCTCGGCGCAAGTCCTCTCGTCATGCAATCGGTGGTCATTGGTTACGCCCTTTCACTCGCGGTTTTTATTCCCGCGTCTGGCTGGCTCACCGATCGCTTCGGCACTCGAAAAGTTTATCTCGCGGCGATCACGATCTTCACCGGAAGTTCCATTCTATGTGCAATGGCACCGACACTTCCCCTTCTCGTTGCGGCCCGCGTGCTACAAGGTTTGGGTGGTTCACTACTTCTTCCCGTCGGCCGCTTAACTGTGCTGAGAAACTTTCCCGGCGAGGCCTATCTTCCTGCTTTAAGTTTTGTGGCGATGCCCGCGCTCATTGGCCCGCTCTTAGGTCCGACTCTCGGTGGATGGATCGTGCAATTTTTCACATGGCACTGGATCTTCTTGATGAATCTTCCGATTGGGATTTTTGGTTTCATCGCGAGCTTGAAGATTCTTCCGACCGATGATCCTGATCCGCAGACAAAGAAATTTGATTTCCTCGGATTTCTGCAACTCTCAACATTCATGGTTTCTATTTCCGTCGCACTCGATTCGCTTTCCGGAAATCTTCTCTCCAAAGGCATCGTGCTATTTCTATTTATCTTCGGTCTTGCGGCTCTCGCTGCGTATGGAATTCGTGCGCTCAAGCAAACACGTCCGCTGATTTCGCCTGAACTTTTTGGTGTGCGCACATATAGTATTGGTGTTCTCGGCAATCTCTTCGCGCGGATCGGGAGTACCTGTATCTCATTTCTTCTTCCGATGTTTTTCCAGCTCGGTCTTGGTTACACGCCCCTTCAATCAGGGATGGCGATGCTGCCACTTGCGATCGCAGCGATTCTCTCCAAGCAACTCATTCCTCATCTTGTGAAAAAAGTCGGCTATCGGAATTTCCTTATTACGAATACTATTCTTGTGGGTCTCGGAGTTGCGAGCTTCGCGCTCCTCTCTGCCGTCGAAAATCCTGTGATCCAGGGTATTCACTTATTTATTTTCGGTGGCATCAATTCCATGCAGTTCACCGTGATGAACACACTCACCATGAAAGATCTCGATCGCCGTCTCTCGAGTCAGGGCAACACACTCTTCTCTATGGTCCAGATGCTTGCGATGTCACTCTCAGTGGCGGCGGCTGGAACACTTCTCGCGACTTTCATGGAGTCGCACGAGAAGATTCGCGCGTTCCATCTCACGTTTTTGTGTATGGGGGCCTCGACGATTACGTCGACCTGGTTATTTGCACAGCTTAGTCCTCGAAAATCATCCTGAGATTTTCTTGGCTTCTTTCTTATCGATGAGCTCACCGGATACGAATCGATGAATCACACTTTGAATGAGCGTCTGATAAGGAATTCCCATCCGCTCGGCTTCTTCTCTCACTTGGTTCAGAACAGATAAATCAAACCGGACGGAGATCATGACCTTTGGGTCAGCGTAAACTCTGTCGGGAGAAACTCTCTTGAATTTTTTAAGATCGTATTCTTTGCGCATATAATTTCTCTTCGGTCTTGGTTGCCTTTCTGGCAGAGATTATTCGAATTACACCATATTTTTCACAATAAACGACAGCAAGAACTCCTTTATGAAAGTTGAACCCAAATCGAATGAAACGATCTTCGAAAATGGAGTCTGAGTTCTCCAATGAATGCTCATCCTGAAACACAGGAATAGCATCTTCGAATGATATCCCATGCTTTTTAAAGTTCGTTTGATTCTTAATGGGATCCCACTCGAAAACCATTCTGCACCCACTGTATATACAATGTCAATCCATGTATTCTTATGGGTCATTGCAAATACAGCGCGCGTTTTGAATGAGATAATCTTTTGATTCTAGAAATGTGGTTTCTCAGAGCAGAAAAAAATTTGTAGGTATCAATTGCCAACTTTTAGAGCCACCCGCTCCGAGTCTTCTCACTAGTTTAGATGATTATTTGTTAATGGGTCCGTTCGCCCTCACAATGGGCCCTATGAAAAAACTCACACTCGCTGTTCTCTCATTATCCCTCATCCTCTCCTGTAACAAGGAAGACTACTTCGGTAAGAGCCTTGCTGTTGAGGGCGCAGACGCTAAATGTTCGGCGGGTACAGACCTCGCAAGTTGCGAAGCCATCACCGGATGTCAGGTCGCCTATGAAGACGTCGAAGCTGTGAATCCGGTATTCGCTGCTTGTATCGCGAATCCTCCGCAACCAGGTGATGAAGTTCCTGCGACTGATTCAGGATCAATGTCGAGCGCTGGATCAAACTCGGGTTCGAACTCTGGTTCAAGCTCTGATGTTCCGGATGAAGATAAAGTTCCGACCGTGAGTGATGCGTACAATTCGAACTGCCAGAATCTCCCTGCGGGAGATTACTACAGCAAGAACTACAGCAGCGATAACGGTCAAAGCGTTAAGGTGAAGAAAGTAAAAGTGTGTCACCAGACTTCACACGGTGAGCACGCCATCATCGTCGCTTGCCCAGCGCTCAAGGCACACAAGAAGCACATTGATTATCTTGGTGCCTGCAAAGAATAATTTCGAAGCTATTTAATCTAGAAAGCTCAGTCGTGAGTTGCCTGAAACAAAGGCCCGAGGATCGTTGTCCACAGGGGCATCCTTTAAGCGGAAAAGGACATTCAGATCATGGGCCGCGTCTGTCGAAGTAAACGGCCGGCGGTTGATGAAATGATTGGCGGAAGCCACGGCAAATCTTGTTTCCGGTCCTTCGAACCATTTTGAAAGGAACACTGGTGTGTAAAAAGGCCCAAAGTCCCATTCACGATGCCCAACGAATGTTTCGGACAGCGCCTTCAGGTTTTTGTCAGTATCCAGTCCATAGCAGCCAGAGTCGTACACAAATCTCACACTGACCTTGTGGCCAAGTCTTTTCTGCAGCACCCTCATCAGACCCGGCATGTACTTATCAAACTCGTTATTGTGACCAAAGATTAAAATATCGATTTCTCTTTTCCCGGATTTTTTCAGAGCGCTGGTAATTCCGTTCAAATTCTTTTTCAGTAATTCTTCTTCCTGGAGACTTTCCCCGATTCGACTATTAAAAACTTTGTATGATGAAGTGTAGTGCGCACATGCCCAATCAGTCATCGCATCAACGGTAGTTACTTCTAACCAGTCATTCCTCCAGCCAGAAATACAAAGTCCAAAAACCTCGAAATTAACTTTGGTGATCTTGGTGAGGGCGCTCCTTACTGACTGGGCATTCGCCCACGATGAAATCAGAAAGATCACGACGAGAAGGTATATTTTCATAGCGAAAGCGTAGCATGCCTAAGTACCTCTACCTAAAACCGAGAAAAGTTTACAATTTCCAAAGCCCCGTAATCACTTTATGGACTATGATTTCCCCTATGAAATACCAAGGCATCTTCCGCGCAGACCTCTTCAAAGACCATAACATTGTGATCACCGGCGGCGGATCCGGCATTGGCCGGATGACCGCCCTTGAGCTTGCGAGCCTCGGTGCTCACGTCTGTCTCATCGGCCGCAATGAAGAGAAGTTGAAAACTGTTCAGAAAGAAATTCAGGATATGAAAGGCAAGGCGAGCTATGCGTGTGCTGATATCCGCGAACGCGAGCAGATTAAAAACGCTATTGGTACTTTCGTGAAAGAAGTCGGCGTGCTTCACGGACTCGTGAACAATGCCGGCGGACAGTTCTTCACTCCGCTTGAAAACATTTCTTCGAATGGCTTTGATGCCGTCGTGAAGACGAATCTCTATGGCCCGTTCAATTGTATGCAGGAAGTTTTCCATCAGAGCATGAATAAGAATGGCGGGGCGATCGTTACGATTATCACCAATATCGATATGGGCATGCCGATGCTCGCGCATTCGGGTGCGGCGAGAGCGGGCGCGGAGAATCTCACGAAGTCCGCGGCGCTTGAGTGGGGCAAGTACGGAATCAGAGTGAATGCGGTTTCTCCAGGAAGTATCGCGAGCAGTGGGCTCGATAAATATCCTGAGGAAGTTCAGAAGATGGGCATTCCTGCGCTGAGAGATTGTGTGCCGTTGAAGAGATTGGGAACTGAAGCAGAGGTTGCTGCGTCGATTATTGATCTTCTGAGTCCAGCTGCGAATTACGTCACAGGGATTACGCTGAAGATGGATGGTGGAGCGGCTCTTGTGGGATGGCCTTGGCCGCTACAGGCAGTTGGGAATCAGAATCAAGTTGGACCGTTCGAGAGTTTTGTATAAAAAACGGGCCCCATTTCTGGGGCCCATTCAATTCAAAAACAATTTAAAGTGTATCCACC